>DASWYJ010000182.1:0-9113 GCA_036405035.1 Burkholderiaceae bacterium | reverse complement strand
GGCTCGACGCAAGGGCCAGTTCCGACATCGCAAAGACGCCGTTGAGCAGCGTCAGCAATGCGATTAAAAGAAAATCCATGAAACAACGGTGAGAATCGACACATGGCACTTTACTGTATCGGCGACTTGCAGGGCTGCGACCATGCCCTGGAGCGGCTGCTGGGTACCCTGGATTTCTCGCCCAGCCGCGACACGCTTTACCTGCTGGGAGACCTGGTGAATCGCGGGCCGGCATCGGCTGCGGTGCTGCGCCGGCTCATGGGATATGGCGCATCGGCCCGCTGCCTGCTGGGCAACCACGACCTGCATCTGCTGGCACTTGCCTTTGGCGTGCGGCCGCTCCTCAAGCACGACACGGTGGACGACATCCTTGCAGCGCCCGACCGCGATGCCATGCTCACCTGGCTACGCCAGCAGCGGATGGCGATGCTGGCGCACGGGTGCCTGATGGTGCATGCCGGCGTGTTGCCACAGTGGACTGCGGAGCAGACCCTGGCGCTGGCCGGCGAAGTGGAGGCCGTGCTGCGCGGCCCCGATCTGCCCGATTTTCTGCACCAGATGTATGGCGACGAGCCACGCCAGTGGCATGACGGCCTCACCGGCATCGCGCGGCTGCGGATTGTGGTCAATGCCCTCACGCGGCTGCGGTTCTGCACACCGGAGGGAGCGATGGAATTTACCGCCAAGGAATCGGTCGGGAAGGCGCCCGAAGGACATGTGCCGTGGTTTGACGCCCCTGATCGGCAAACGGCGGGAATCACCGTGGCCTTCGGCCACTGGTCCACGCTGAAGCCCATGGACCGCCCCAACCTGCTGGCGCTGGATACGGGCTGCGTGTGGGGAGGCTGCCTGAGTGCCTGGAGGCTCCCCGCTCCCGGGCTGCCTGGAGAACTGGTGCAGGTGAAATGCCCGCAGGCTCAACAGCCATAGCGCCAGCAGAGCGGCTGCGCCACGCCGGGCGCACGGTTGCCCGACCCTAGTTCGACGAGAACAGCGCGGCGACCTTTTTCTTCGGCTTGATGTTGCTCGAAATACCGCGGCCCCGCACCGGGCCGGCCTCGGCCTCCCAGGCCGGGGCGGCCTCGCGCTCGCTGGGCTGGTAGGGTTGGTCAAAGAACGGATCGCGGGGCGCCGCCGGCCGGCCATATTCACGGCGCGGCGCATTACTGCGGGGTGCCGCTGCCGGGGTGTCCAGCACATCGCGCGGATCACCCACCTCGCCGGCTTCGCGCCATGCGCGCCGGCCGTCATTGATCCGGCCCTGCTCCCGGATGCGTGGCCGGTTTTCGTCGAATTCGATGGGCTCCAGTTCGATCTTGGTCTTGATGAGCTTTTCGATGTCGGCAACCAGGCGCTGGTCGCTGCCGGCCACAAAACTCACCGCCAGGCCCTCGGCGCCGGCGCGCCCGGTCCGGCCGATGCGGTGCACGTAGTCTTCGGCGTTGAAGGGCACGTCGAAATTGAAGACTGCCGGCACGTCCTTGATGTCGAGGCCACGGGCGGCCACGTCGGTACACACCAGGAGGTCGACTTCGCCCTTCTTGAAGGCATCGAGTGCCTTGAGGCGTTCGTCCTGGCTCTTGTCGCCATGCAGTGCGGTGGTCTTGAGGCCCTCGCGCTCGAGTGAGCGCGCCAGCCGGGCGCAACCCAGCTTGCTGTTCACGAACACAAAAGCCTGCTTCATGCCACGCTGGCGCAGGATCTGGTGCAGCGCACGGCGCTTGTCGTCGCCGTCGACGCTGTAGAAATGCTGCTCCACGGTGGACGCGGTGGCATTCGACCGCGCCACTTCCACCGTGACCGGGTCCTGCAGGTAGCTGTTGGCCAGCCGCTTGATCTCGGGCGAGAAGGTGGCGGAGAACAGCAGCGTGGTGCGCTGCTTGGGCAGGTAGCTCAGGATGCGCTGCAGGTCCGGCAGGAAACCGATGTCGAGCATGCGGTCGGCCTCGTCCAGCACCACGTACTCGACCTGGTTCAGCACCGCGTTCTTGGCCTCGATGTGGTCCAGCAGGCGGCCAGGGGTGGCAACCAGCACCTCGACACCCTTTTTCAGCTCCAGCGTCTGCGGCTTCATGTCCATGCCGCCGAACACCACGGCCGTGCGCAGCTGCGTGTGCTTGGCATACGACTTGACGGCCTGCGCCACCTGGTCGGCCAGTTCGCGGGTGGGCAACAGGACCAGGGCGCGCACCGGATGGCGGGCTGGCGAGGTAGAGCTGTTTTCGTGCCGCAGCATGCGCTGCAGCAGCGGCAGCGAGAAGGCGGCAGTCTTGCCGGTGCCGGTCTGGGCGGCGCCCATCACGTCCCGGCCCTGAAGCACCACGGGAATGGCCTGCGCCTGGATGGGCGTCATGGCGGTATAGCCCATGTCGGCCACTGCGCGGGCCAAGGGCTCGGCGAGCTGCAATTGGGAGAAGGAATCCAGTGGCAAATCCGTGTGCAAATCGGTCATCAATACATCAAGACATCTGCTATCAAACCGATAGCTGGCTGCCCCGGCGTAACCAAGGGCAAACCCCAATTATCGCCTATCGTCACAGTTGGCGGGCGCTAAAAGTGTCACAAGCCTTGACACTGCCGTTCTGCAGCCCGTTGTCGAACCAGCGCTGGCGCTGGGCGCTGCTGCCGTGGGTGAAGCTTTCCGGCACCACGGCGCCGCCCGCCGCACGCTGCAAGGCGTCATCGCCAATCCGCGCGGCGGCGTTCATGGCTTCGGCCACATCGCCCTGTTCGAGGATCTGGCGGGCATTCTGTGCGTGGTGCGCCCAGACGCCCGCCAGGCAGTCGGCCTGGAGTTCCAGCCGCACGCTCAGGGCGTTGTATTCCGCCTGGCTGACGCGGCCGCGCGCCTGCTCCACCCGGCTGCTGATGCCCAGCAGGTGCTGCACATGGTGGCCCACCTCATGGGCGATCACGTAGGCCTGGGCAAAATCGCCGGGCGCGCCCAGCCGGGTTTTGAGGGTTTCATAAAAACCGAGGTCGATGTACACCTTCTCGTCGCCGGGGCAGTAAAACGGCCCCATGGCCGACTGGCCCTGGCCGCAGGCCGTGCGGGTGGCACCGCGGAACAATACCAGCCGGGGTTCACGGTAAGTGGCGCCGCCCCGGGTGAAAACGTCGCGCCACACGTCTTCGGTGTCGGCGAGCACGGTGGAAACGAACCGCGCCATCGGGTCGTCTGCGGGCGGCCGGTGGGCCGGCGCCTGCTGCTCCACCTGCACCGGAGCGCCTCCACCGCCGCCGCTGAGCAGGTTCAGCAGCGTGATCGGGTTGATACCCAGCGCCCAGCCGCCCAGCAGGGCCACCACCAGGGTGCCAATGCCGATGCTGCGTCCGCCCGGCAGGCCGCCACCCCCGAAGCCACCCCCACCACCGTCGTCACCACGACGGTCCTCGACGTTGTCGGATTCCCGGTTGCCTTCCCATTTCATGCCAGTCCCCTTGCGCTACAGTCGCTGGATGGTACCGCCCCGACCACGCCCTGTCCCGGCTGGAAGTGCCACGCCCGCCCGGCAGCGCCGGCCGGTGGTGCTGCTCACCGGCTTCGACGCCTTTGGTGCGATTGCGGCCAACCCGAGCGGGCTGGCGGCGCGCGCGCTGCATGGCAAGCAGGTCGCCGGTCACCGCATCGTGGGTGCGGTGTTGCCTACGGTATTTGATGCATCCACCACCCTGCTGGACCAGCTGCTGGTACGGCATGCGCCGGCGCTGGTGGTTTGCACCGGCGTCGCGGCGGGCCGGCATGCGTTGTCCGTCGAGCGGGTTGCCATCAACCGCGACGATGCGCCGATTCCCGACAACACCGGTTACCAGCCCCGCGACCGATCCGTCGTGGCCGATGGGCCAGCCGCCTATCTCAGCACGCTGCCGGTACAGGCGATGGTGCACGCGCTCCAGCAGAACGGCCTGGCGGCGGAACTGTCGCCCTCCGCGGGCCACTACGTGTGCAACCACCTGTTCTACCAGTTGATGCACGCGCTGGCGCGGGAGCCAGGCGTGGGCTGGCGCGGTGGATTCATCCATGTGCCTCCGCTGGAAGTGATGGCGCTGGAGCACACGGTACGGGGTTTGCGGCTCGCGCTGCGCTGCGCACTCACCGTGGGTGCCGACACCCCGGTTGCCTGATGCTCAGCCCAGCGGGTGGGAGGGTGCGGGCTGCGGCCCGGTGCCTGCTGCCCGCGCGCACGGCTGGGCCTGGCCGCGCGCGGCCACGATGCACTGCAACCGTTCTTCCTGCTGCGCGGCCCGCACCGCATCGCGCTGCTGGGCCCGCTGCACCTGGCCATGGGCCACGGCGCCCATCGCCAGCAGCAAGACCAGCATCAGCGTGCCGGCCGCGCTCAGCAGCGCCTCGATGCGGTGGGCATTGAACCAGTTCCGCAGCAGGGGAATCAGGGTATTGGCGCGCATGGAAATCTCCGGCAATGGGGTTTCAGTAAATGGTGTGTCCATCCTAGGAAACCGGCCCCATCCCGGCACGCGGCGGGCTACCCATCCTGCTGTAGGACGGTGCCCCGCGCTATGCTTGGCTGCGTGATCCGCCCCCCGCCCGACTCCCCGCCACGCCGCATCGCGCACCTCGACATGGACGCCTTCTACGCGTCGGTCGAGCTGCTGCGCTATCCGCAGCTCAAGGGCCTGCCGGTGGTGATCGGCGGCGGGCGGCGGCGGCTCGACGAGGCACTGCGCGAAGGGCATGCCGGCCTGCCGCTGCACGAAATTCCCGTGGCGGCCTTTCCGGTGCTGCGCGACTACACCGGCCGCGGCGTCATCACCACCGCCACCTACGCGGCCCGGGCCTTTGGCGTGGGCTCGGCCATGGGGCTGATGAAAGCCGCGCGCCTGTGCCCGCAGGCGATTCTGCTGCCGGTGGATTTCGACGAATACCGGCGCTATTCGCGCGCCTTCAAGGCCGTGATCACCGAGATTGCGCCCGCGATGGAAGACCGGGGCGTGGACGAGGTCTACATCGACTTCACCACGGTGCCCGGCGGCCAGCGCGAGGGCGGGCGGGTGCTGGCCCGGCTGATCCAGAAAGGCATTCTTGCGGCCACCGGCCTGAGCTGCTCCATCGGCGTGGCGCCCAACAAGCTCATGGCCAAGCTGGCCAGCGAGTTCGACAAGCCGGGCGGCATCACCATCCTCGGGCCGGAAGACGTGCAGGCCCGCATCTGGCCGCTGGCCTGCCGCAAGGTCAACGGCATTGGCCCGAAAGCCGACGACAAGCTGCGCGCGCTGGGTATCACCACCATTGGCGATCTCGCGGCGTGCGAGCGCGACTGGCTGGTGGCACGCTTCGGCAAGGCCTATGGCGCGTGGCTGTTCGATGCGGCGCATGGCCACGACGAGCGGCCGGTCGTCACGCACAGCGACCCGGTGTCCATCAGCCGGGAAACCACGTTCGAGCGCGACCTGCATGCCGTGCAGGACCGGGCCGAACTGGGGGGCATCTTCACCACCCTGTGCGAACGGCTGGCCGACGATCTGCAGCGCAAGGGGTTTGTTGGCAAGACGGTTGGCATCAAACTGCGCTTCGCCGATTTCCGCGGCGTCACCCGCGACCAGACCATCGCCGAGGCCACGGCCGATGCGGTCACCATCCGCCGCATTGCGGGCCAGTGCCTCAAGCGCGTCGCACTCGACCAGCGGCTGCGGCTGCTGGGCGTTCGCATGGGCAGCCTGCAGCGGAAGGATGCAGAACAAAAAGGCACTCTGGCCAGCATAGAATCTAGCGATATTGCTCCTGATTCAGGAGCAACTTTCACACCTACCCCCGCACGCGGCAACACCACGCCGGATCTTTTCGACGGCGGGTAACGCTCCATCCCGGGGACGCGCACGCCGTGCGCATTGCATCACGCGCATGCGGTTTCTCATGCGGACAGGGCCTGCCGTGCCTTGACGTTTTCTTACTCAATGCTTACATTGAAGCATCACTTCCCGGGAGCCCATCATGGTGGTTTGCTTCTCCCTGCAGGAATTGCAGCGCATCAAGCAATGGCATGTGGCGCACCGCGCCGAGCACCCGCTGGAGTACCAGCTGTGGGATCTGGTGCTGTTCTTCTGGGTCATGGGCTGCGTGGGCTGGCTGCCGGCTGTCGTCTTCGATGCCTGGTGGGCGCTGCCGCTGTGCATGCTGGCGCTGCTGTCGCCCAACACCTATGTGAACTGGCGGGCGCGGGCCCATGCGCAGCACCGGCTGCGCTGCGAGTGGCTGGCGCCTCCGGGGCCGTAGCGCCAGCGGCCGCCAGGCCTACTGCCGCGCGGTCCGCACATTGGCCGGCAGGCCCTGCGGATGGCTGGTGCGGAACGGATTGATGTCGAGCCCGCCGCGCCGGGTGTAGCGTGCATAGACACTGAGCCGCGCCGGCTTGCAGCGCGTCCAGATGTCCATGAAGATGCGCTCGACGCATTGCTCATGGAATTCGTTGTGGTTGCGATAGCTCACGATGTACTGCAGCAGCCCACCCTGGTCGATCTGCGGGCCGCTGTAGCTGATCTGCACGCTGGCCCAGTCGGGCTGGCCCGTGACCAGGCAATTGCTCTTGAGCAGCTGGCTGGTCAGCACTTCCGTGACGGGCTGCTCCTGGAAGGCG
Source organism: Burkholderiaceae bacterium (assembly GCA_036405035.1). Classification (GTDB taxonomy): domain Bacteria; phylum Pseudomonadota; class Gammaproteobacteria; order Burkholderiales; family Burkholderiaceae_C; genus PCRC01. The sequence goes on along the minus strand of DASWYJ010000182.1, from coordinate 2,517 downwards.
GCGGTGAGCAGCTCCGGCGCCGGGGTGTAGCGGCTGCACTCCATGTCGAGCCGGTCCAGGCTCAGCCCCTCGAGCTCGCGCACCGCCTCGGCGCCAAAAGCCTCCGCCGATACGATGCGCACTCCCACCGACGCCCGCACCGGCGCACCACGCCACACCGCCTCGCCGAGGTCGGTCCGGATGCGCTGCTGCACCGCCTGCGCATCGGCAAAAACCGTGTTGTGGAAGCTGCCGAGGTAGAGCTTGAGCGATTTGCTCTCGACGATGTTGTGGCTCTCGCAGGGCACGGTGATGTGGGCCATGGCCACCTGCGGCTTGCCGCGCGGCGTGAGCCAGCTCAGCTCGAAGGCGGTCCAGATGTCGGCACCCAGAAAGGGCTGGGTTTCGGCAATGCCCAGCCCGGCGCGCTGGGGCGCACGCGGCATGGGAAACAACAGCGTGGGGTCGTAGTGGTCAGCATAGGCGCTGGCCTTGCCGAGCGGTGAGCCGGCGGCGATATCGATCGGCGCCATCAGTGCACTCCCGCGGCCTGGCGGCCCAGGAACGGCAGCAGCGCATCGAGCACCCGCGCCACCACCGGAGGTGGCAGATCGTGGCCCATGCCGGCAATGCCTACCAGCTGCGCACCGGGAATGCGGCGGGCCGTGTCTTCCCCACAGGCAAAAGGCACCAGCGCATCGGCCCGGCCATGCACCACCAGCGTCGGGCAGCGCAGGCCGGACAGTGCGCCGGGCCGGCTGCGGTCGGCGAGGATGGCGGCCATCTGGCGCACCACGCCGGCAGGCCGATAGGCCCGCGCCATGCTCGCCGTCACCCGTGTCCGCCAGTCGGCCTCGGGCACCGGAAAATCCGGGCTGCCGATCAGCTGGAACAGGCGCACCGCATACGCGATGCGTGCCGCTTCACTGCTGTCGGCGGGCCGGCCGAGCAGGGCTTTCAGCACGTGTGGCGCGGGCGGCGGCAGGTTGCGGGCGCCACTGGAACTCATGACGCTGACCAGGCTCAGCACCCGCTGCGGCGCAGCCAGCGCCATGCGCTGCGCGATCATGCCGCCCATGCTGACACCCATCACATGGGCGGCGTCGATCCCCAGCGTGTCGAGCACGCCCACCGCATCCAGCGCCATGTCGTGCAGCGTGTACGGCGGGCGCAGGGACAGGCCCAGGCGGTATATCAGGCCCTGCCACAGCAGGTTGGGTTTGCCGAGGTGGTCGAACTGCTGCGACAGGCCGCTGTCGCGGTTGTCCAGCCGCACCACCCGGTAGCCTGCCGCCACCAGCGCATCGACCAGCGGTTCCGGCCAGGAGATCAGCTGCATGCCCAGCCCCATGACCAGCAGCACCACCGGGCGGCCTTCGCCCCCTCTGTCCTCGATCTCGATGTCAACGCCATTCGCTACTATTTTCATAGCTAACCCTCTATATTGCACGCAGGGCAGCGGCATTATTTACCATAAAAATGGCCATCAGACGAACGTGCGCTCGCGCAGCCACTTGGTGGCGATCCACTTTTCACCGGCAATCACCGGCGCGCCGCCGTGCAGCGTGCGTGTGGAGGGATGGGGCTTGTCGTAGCTGAAGAACACCGCGTTGCCCCGCTTCGGCGCCACTTCCAGATGCACGTCGGGGAAGGTGGTGCCACCGCCCTTTTCGGGGTCGTTGAGGTACATCAGCAGTGTGCCCACGCGCTGGCCGCCCCGCTTCAGGATGGTGGGCGTGCCGGGTTCGGCGGGATCGAAATAGTCATAGTGGGGCCGGTACTCCGCGCCGGGCCGGTAGTGCAGCACCTGGATGCCCTCGCCGTTCTCCACCGGCCATTCGAGCAGCCGTGCGATGCGCGCCTCAATGCGGGTCACAAGCGGGTTTTCCCCCCGCTGGAAGAACATGCCGCTGCTGGTGCGGGCGGCATTGAGCTCCTCGCCGCCGGTCTGCGTGTCGATGGTCAGCGAGCGCTGCAGCTTGGGCGTGGCGGCGGCGATCAGCCCGTCGCACTCCTCGGCGCTGAGAAAATCGCCCAGCATCACGATGCTCGGCAGCGCCATGGTGCCGAGCACATGGACGCGGCGGTCCCCCAGGTCAAGAAACAGCGGGGAATCGCCCAGCAGCGGCGCGGGGACCGGAACCGCTGGCGGCAACCCCAGGGCCCGGGCCCGCTCACCCAGATGGACGTGCAGCGTTTCTTCCAGCGCCTCGATGGCCACGGCCTGCTGCCAGCCGGCATCGACCATGCTCTTGAGCACGGTCTGCACGCTGTGGCCGGACTGGGCCTGGCTGATGATCCATTGCCGCAACTCGGCGGTCACGGCCTGGGTGTGGGAGGTGGTTGCCATGCAAAAGCCCTCGGATTCACGCCATGGCACCGCCGGATGGGGCAGCGTTGCGGCGAAAGACAAGACGGTCGGGTTGCGACGCCAAAGCATCAAAAGCATACCCTTCCGCGGAAAACCCTTCGAGTTTCTTCGGCGTTGCCAGCCGCCGGGTGATGGCGTAGCGGGCCATCAGGCCGCGCGCGCGCTTG
>DASWYJ010000181.1:0-4095 GCA_036405035.1 Burkholderiaceae bacterium | reverse complement strand
GTCTTCGTCGCTGGCCTGGACGGTGGTGACGGCGGTGTCTCCCCGGGCCAGCAGGATGGTGGCGCTGTCGCCTCCGCCGTTGCTGGTGATGACGGGGGCGTCGTTGACGTTGGTGACCTGCATCGAGAAGGCGTTGAGGCGCCCTGCTGCATTGGGCGTAGCCGCATCGCGCACGCGCACGCCCACGTCGAGCTGGGGGTTGGTCTCGAAGTCGAATACGGCGCCGGCACGCAGTTCCAGCGCGTAGTTGTTGTTGCCGATGCGGGTGAGCTGGAACAGGCTGGCGTCTGCGCCTTCGAGGGTGAAGAGGTTGGTGCCGCCGTCAAAGTCGATGGCGGTGACGTAGCCGACCACTTTGGGTGCCAGGAGGACGGTGTTCTCGGCAATGGTGCTGGCACCGGGCACAGGCAGGACGTTGACGACGGTGGGACCTGCCATGGGGGATTCTCCTGAGAAAGAGGATTTCTATTGCAAACGGGCCAATTTAACAGTGCGCAATGGCGTTGTCGAATGGGAAACGGAAGAATCCTGTTTTTCCGTTTCCGTGTGTCAGCTGTCTTGCGGATCGAAAAAACGCCGGGACAGACCAGCACGCCCAGGATAGAACCGGAAGTAAGGCCGCGCCTGCGCGATAGTGCCTGCCACCGGGGGATGGTCCATTAGCCGCTCGAAGTAGGCCGTCAGATGCACTTGCTGCGGTGGCAACGGAACGTATGTCACGGCGTAGAACAGGGCCGGCGCTGCTGCGCAATCGGCCATGCTGAACGCTTCCCCGGCCATCCAGGTGCGCCCTGCAAGGTGGCGGTCAATGACCGCATAGGCCAGCAACAGCCCTTCTCGCGCCCGGGAAACACCGTTGGGGTCACGCTCACCATCCTGCCGCAGCAGGTCGGCGGTAAGCGCCTGCATCGGCGTCATCACATACAGATCGAAGAAGCGGTCCCACAAGCGCGTATCAAGCGCGGCATCGGGGTCATGCGGGATAAGCGTGCAACCGGAGCCCGCATGGTGGCGCTGCAGATGCTCGATGATGATGCTTGACTCGGGAATGGGGTGACCACGATCCACCAGCAACGGCATCTTGCCCATGGGGGACAGGGCAAGGTACGCCGCCCGCTCTGCAGGATCGCCCAGATTGAGCAACCGCTTGTCGACGTCAATGCCCCACACGTCCACCGCGATCAGCACCTTCTGGCAGTAAGACGAGAGCGGGTGATAGTGCAACGTGAGAGTGGTCATGGGCTTCCGCAAATTTTCCGGTTCTGCAAACGATACGGGTTCCGATTCTCGGATTCAATGGTTGCCGTGATTTCGGGAATGGCTTCAACGCGAATACGCAGTATCTGCCATACGCCTCAGGCGTAAGCAACCCAACCCCTGAATGCGAACCCCACGTAGAACAGCTGAACCGCGTGGAATCCTGCATCCCGAAGAATGGCCTCATCCTGCGCCGGCGTCAGGATCGGTAGTTCTCTCTGCACCTTCTCCTGCGCCGCCACCGCCTGGGGTTGCGCAACCCCAGAGGCAACAAGAAAGGCCGCGTATCGCGACATCCAGACCGCACGCCCGGCCTCGCCCTCTTCCACACTGAGATGCACAGCGACAAATGGTGCACCCGGCTTCAGCCGTCGATGGATTTCCGTTGCCATGGGCAGGCGCTGTTCGCATGGCACGAAATGAAAGGTGAGCAGGCATGCTGCACCGTCAAAGGGGCCGATCGGCGCCTGCTGCACATAGCCTTCATGCAGCATCACCTGTGACGACAGGGGGCCTAACCTGCGCGCCGCAAGCGCGAGCATCGCCGCACTCGGATCAATCCCGTCAAACCTCCAACCGGGGTGGGCTTGCGCAAACTCCTCCAGTTCCAGGCCGCCGCCGGCGCCTACAACAAGCACGCGACCATCCCGAGGGACGCGCTCACCTAGCAGAATGCGGGCCATGGACAGCAGGCTGTTGTAGCCCGGGACGTTGCGGCGCGGGCCTTCGGCATATCGGGCCACCGCATCGGGATCATGGAAGATGGAATCACGCGGACCAGTCATTCAATGCATCATTGCACAGGTGACAACCCGTACAGCGTCGGCCTGCTGGCGCTGGCCGGCTGCGTAGATTCGCGCCAGAATAGAGTCATCGTCAGGAGACCCCATGAATTGCCATTTGCCCGCTTTTGCCCTGCTCACTGTCCTTGCCGCTGGCGCCGCCCATGCGCAACCATCAGCGCTGCAGTTGATGTACCTGACCGATGACAACCGGCAGGTACTGGGCGACAAGCCGGCCGAATGCCGGGTCGAACTGATCAAGCTGCCGGAGGGGAAACCGGTTGGCGTCATCAGCGAGCGCGGCCAGGCGTTGCTGAACATTGGCGACGTGCTCGGCTTCTATCCGGTGCAGTCGCGCAGCGCGTTGCAGGTGAAGTTCGGTGGTCTTGTGGGGCTGCCGACTGGCGAAGTCAAGGTCGAGGCCCAGCTGACCAAAAACGGCGCGGAAGACCTGTGCAAACCGATCGGCTGCCGCAGCATTCCGGCCCGCATGGTGCTGGACATCACCGCCGCCGACGGAAAACAGCGCGCCATCGACAGCAATGTCCTGGTGCAGGATCCGTGTGGCCGCGACGACAAAAAGCGGCTCATGAACTAGCTTGTTCAAGCTGGCTCAGCCGCCGCACGCATGCTGACATGGTGGCCTGCCACCGGATTCAAGGCAAGAACTCCGTAGAGAAGAATCGCGACCGGTTGCAGGCGATACCGGCAAGCGCTCCCATCACGCCAGCATCGGCAACACCCTCGCCTATGGCCCTGTCTAAGGTGATATGTTTTGAAGAACCTGCTTCATTCAGTACAGACTGCGGCAGATCTTCAGCAAGCCCTTGTATGCGAAGCCTCTGCCACCCGCTTGAGCAAACTTCGTCCTTGGATGCCTAGACACCCAGCACGAGCCGCTTCTCCTTGCCCTGGGGCCGGTATTTTCAACGCCAGTGCTTTCTACCTGCAGGCAAGACCTCCAGGTACAAACTGCCGCTGACGGATTTCGCCAAGCTGGTGGATCTGTTCGATAGCCGGAGGGTGCCGTTTGTTCGGTTTGAGCGGGAGGTTACTGCGGAGCGGATCCGGGAGATCTACCGGCAGTATCTGGCGCTGGACTGTCTACGGCGGCTGCAGAATGCGCTGAAGGCCCCGGGGCTGGCGGACGCCGGACCGGACGAACCGGCGATGGGGCTTTGGAGACAACAAGCCGTTCAGCCTAGGCATCTGTACCAGAACCTGAGCACTCCGGTCTATCGGCGCATGGTTGCGCACAAAGGCAAGGTGTTTCCCGGGCAGCATCTACTGGGAGACAAGCTGGTGGATGACTGCGAAGCGGCCGCGCAGGCAATGCAGTCACCGATGGATTGGAGGGGACAGAGGAAGGCGTTGGGCCGGGGTAAGGGCATGCAACTGACCGAATGGGCTCAGCTCAAAGTTAATTTCCAAATTTTTCCTAACCCCAGGATCGTTCCGGAAGGCAAGGTTATGGCAGTAACACCCCGATCTTCTGCCCTTCGCACTGCATCTCGTGATGCACAAAGAATCCTCCCCCACGGTCCGATGGCCAAGAAGACCTCAAGGTCGGTTGAGATCTCCCCTTCCGTAGGCACTGAGAGCTCCGACATCGAGTACCTGAATTGCGCCGTATTGCATTCGCACGAGGCCAGCGACCTGGAGTTCGTGAAGAGCACGGTTTACGATTTGCCGAGACAAACCACACAAGCGCGCGATTTCCTCCTGTGAAAGCTGAATCTCCTTGGACGACGCAGGACAAAGCATCGGGTTGAAAAGCTCTGCCAAGGAGGTAGCAACCTGTGCAGTTGTCGATTCCATGCGAGAACTGTTCACGACCGAAACAAACTGGCCTAGCCGCGCGTTCAACTGTCGGCATAGAAAATGGTTGAACGACAGGCTTGTCTCGTAGAGCCAGCTGAATGTACTCAGCGGCATCAGCGCAATCCAACTCTCCCGAAGCGTCACCACATCGTACGGCCTGAGTTCTTGCTTGAGCAACGATCCCTCTCCCAACCAACCACCCGTGGTAACTCCAACGAACGTGGTGGCACGGCCA
>DASWYJ010000180.1:0-1585 GCA_036405035.1 Burkholderiaceae bacterium | reverse complement strand
GTGCGGCGCACACCGATGCGGACATTGCCGCCACGGTGGAGGCGGCCCGCGCGGTGTTTGCGGCCGGCTGAATCAGGCCTGCCGCGCCCGCCAGCGTGGCCACAGCACATTCACCGCCAGCCCCGCCATCACCAGCGCGGCTGCGCCCAGCTTCCAGCCTTGAAGCGGTTCGGCCAGCCAGAGGGCTGATGCCCCCATGCCGAATACCGGCACCAGCAAGGCCAGGGGCGTGACCGAAGCGGCCGCGTAGCGGCTCAGCAGCCAGGCCCAGGCGCCATAGCCAAACAGCGTGTTGCCAGCGGATTGCCACAGCACCGCGGCCCAGGTCTCCCAGCCGGCATGGGCCAGACCTGCGGCGATGCGCGGCCAGCCTTCCACCAGCAACGACAGCAGCGCAAGCGGCGGCACCGCAAACAGGCTGGACCAGGCCATATAGGCCAGCATGTCCACCTGCCCGGCAGCGCGCCCCACCAGATTGCCGCCGGCCCAGCTCAGCGCGGCGCAGCCAATCATCATCAGCCCCAGTGGCGTGGCGCTGCCGTCGCTGTGCCAGGCAATCGTGGCAATGCCGGCGGCGGCAATCGCCGTTGCCAGCCACTGAAAAGGCTGCGGCCGGTCGCCGCTCAGCAGCATGGCCAGCCCCACGGTGAAGAACACCTGGATCTGGATCACCAGCGAGGCCAGCCCTGGCGTGATGTCGGCGCGCATGGCCATGAACAGCAGGCCGAACTGGCCCGCACCGATCAGCACACCGTAGGCGGCGAGGTTGCGCCAGGGCACCGCCGGGCGCCGCAGCAGGAACACGGCCGGCACGGCCGCCAGGCTGAAGCGCAACGCGGCAAACAGCAGCGGCGGCAGGTCCTGCAGCCCGAACTTGATGACAACGAAATTGGAGCCCCACACCGCCACCACCGCCAGGCCGAGCAGCAGGTGGCGTGGTGCGAGGACGGTGTTCAACGCAGGCGATCAGTGGCGGAAGTGGCGCACACCGGTGAACACCATGGCCACGCCACGCTCGTTGGCGGCGTCAATCACTTCCTGGTCGCGCATCGAGCCACCGGGCTGGGCCACGCAGGTCGCACCCGCGTCCACCACCACATCGAGCCCGTCGCGGAACGGGAAGAAGGCATCGCTGGCCACCACGGTGCCAGCCAGTGACAGATTGGCGTGGCCGGCCTTGATGCTGGCGATGCGGGCCGAATCGAGCCGGCTCATCTGGCCCGCGCCCACGCCCATGGTCATGCCGTTCTTGCAGAACACGATGGCGTTGCTCTTGACGTACTTGGCCACCTTCCAGGCGAACAGCAGGTCCTGCAGTTCGGCCGGGTTGGGCTGTTTAGTGGTGACCACCCGCAGGTCGGCCAGCGCCAGCTCGCGGTTGTCGGCGGTCTGCATCAACAGGCCCGAACCCACGCGCTTGATGTCCATCAGGTTGCGGCCGTTGTCCCAGTCGGTCTTGCCGCCCGGCGGCAGTGCGATCTGCAGGATGCGCACATTGACCTTGCTCTTGAACACCGCCAGCGCCTCGGGCGTGAAGCCGGGCGCCATCAGCACCTCGACGAACTGCTTGCTGATGGCCTGGGCC
>DASWYJ010000179.1:0-1515 GCA_036405035.1 Burkholderiaceae bacterium | reverse complement strand
GCCCAGCAAGCCCAGGCCATACAGCAGCGCACCGGCCACGATCACGCGGAAGGCGCCGAAGCGGTCGGCCAGCATGCCGGCAAAGATGCCGGCCAGGCCCCAGGCCAGGTTCTGGATGGCCAGCGCGAAGGCGAAGTTCTCACGGGTCCAGCCCATGTCCTGCGTGATCGGCTGCAGCCACAGGCCAAAGCCGTGGCGGATGCCCATCGACAGCGTGACGATGGCGGCCCCACAGGCCAGAACCTGCGGAATGGAAAGGGTGCGGGGGGCGGTCGACATGGTTTCGACTGTAACCAAAGCGCACGTTTTGCGCTTTGCAAGCTTTTCCTGCGATTGATGCGTTTGGCGCATCGGTGAATCGCCGCCTGTATGGGCATACATGGTTTGCCGGCGCCGGCTCTACAATGCCCGTCCGATGGCAAGCAAACCGAACCCGCCCGACTATTCCGAAAGCTCGATCCGTGTGCTCAAGGGCCTGGAGCCCGTCAAGCAGCGGCCGGGCATGTACACCCGCACCGACAACCCGCTGCACGTGATCCAGGAAGTGCTGGACAACGCGGCCGACGAAGCGCTGGCCGGCCACGGCAAGAAGATCAAGGTCACGCTGCATGCTGACGGCTCCGTCAGCATCGACGACGACGGCCGCGGCATTCCCTTCGGCCTGCACCCGGAAGAAAAAGCGCCGGTGATCGAGCTGGTCTTCACCCGGCTGCACGCCGGCGGCAAGTTCGACAAGGGCAAGGGCGGCGCCTACAGCTTTTCCGGCGGCCTGCACGGTGTGGGCGTGAGCGTGACCAATGCGCTGGCCAAACGGCTGGAAGTCACCAGCTACCGCGAAGGCCAGGTGGCGCGGCTGGTGTTTGCCGGTGGCGACGTGATCGAGCCACTGGGCCTGCGCCCGGCCGGCGAGGGTGACCGCAAGCAGGGCACCACGGTGCGCGCCTGGCCCGATGTCAAATACTTCGAATCCGCGGCGCTGCCCATGGCCGAGCTGACGCACCTGCTGCGCAGCAAGGCGGTGCTGATGCCCGGCGTCAGTGTGTCGCTGGCCGTCGAGAAGACCAAGGAGACGCAGACCTGGCTGTACAAGGGCGGCCTGCGCGACTACCTGATGCAGACGCTCTCCGGCGAGCCGGTGATTCCGCTGTTTGACGGCGAAGGCTTTGCCGATGGCGGCAGCGAAACCTTCGCCGAAGGCGAGGGCGCGCAGTGGTGTGTGGCCTTCACCGAAGACGGCCAGCCGGTGCGCGAGAGCTACGTCAACCTCATTCCCACCAGCGCCGGCGGCACCCACGAAAGCGGCCTGCGCGACGGCCTGTTCAACGCGGTGAAAAGCTTCATCGAATTGCACGGCCTGCTGCCCAAGGGTGTGAAGCTGCTGCCGGAAGATGTGTTCGCCCGCGCCAGCTACGTGCTGAGCGCCAAGGTGCTGGACCCGCAGTTCCAGGGCCAGATCAAGGAGCGGCTGAACTCGCGCGACGCGGTGCGGCTGGTGTCGAGCTTCGTGCGGCCCGC
>DASWYJ010000178.1:0-5533 GCA_036405035.1 Burkholderiaceae bacterium | reverse complement strand
ATGGTGGGTCCTGAGTGACTCGAACACTCGACCTACGGATTAAGAGTCCGCTGCTCTACCAACTGAGCTAAGAACCCATAGCAGCTGGGCTGCAATGAATCACGAAGTATACCGTATTTGCGGACACACTCCGCGAGAAATCATGGTGGAGAGGAGGAGGATCGAACTCCCGACCTTCGCATTGCGAACGCGACGCTCTCCCAGCTGAGCTACCCCCCCGATTTGCGCGAGTATAGCCATGGCACCCACCGTGTGCTAGCGGTCCGCAGCGGCGGATTTGAAGGGGCTGCGTTGCCCGAGATGGTCGAGATAGTGGCCTATTCCTTCGCCTTCCTGCGCCAGGAAGCGTTGCACCGCGTCGGCGAAAGCGGGGTGGGCCAGCCAGTGGGTGGAGGTGGCGCGTACGGGCATCAATGCACGCGCCATCTTGTGTTCGCCTTGTGCGCCGCCTTCGAACCGGTGGTAGCCATTGGCAATGCACCAGGCCAGCGGCTGGTAGTAGCAGGCCTCGAAATGCAGGCAATCGACCCGCTCCAGCGCTCCCCAGTAGCGGCCCCAGGCCACCCCGGAACCTGCCGCGATGCTGTTTTTCGCATCAAAAGTGCCATTGGCCAGCGTGTTTTCTGGCGATATTGCTATTAAACTAGTAGCGATATCGCGCCCCTCACGCTCGGCCACGAAGAGCAACCAGTGTTCGGGCTGGGTATCGGCCAGCCGCTGGAAGAAGTTGCGGGTCAGGTACGGCGGGTTGCCATGTTCACGGTAGGTGCGTTCGTAGCAGCGGTAAAAGAGATCCCAGTCGGCCGCTGCAATGTCATGGCCGGTGGACCAGCGGAAGGTCACCCCCGCATCAGCCACTTTGCGCCGCTCCTGGCGGATTTTCTTCCGCTTCTCCTGCGACAGGGTGGCCAGGAAGTCGTCGAAATGGGCATATCCCGGTTGCCTGTTGGTCCAGTGGAACTGCACGGTATGGCGTTCCATCAGTGCGGCCTGGCCCGATACCTGCACGTCTTCCCCGCTCGCAAACAACAGGTGCAGCGACGACAACCCTTCATTTCTGCACCATGCAAGCAAGGCTTGCATGAGCGCGGCCCGGGCCGCCCCATCGGATGCCAGGAGTCGGCTGCCGGGCACTGGCGTGAAAGGTACCGCGACCACCGCCTTGGGGTAGTAGGCCAGGCCGTGCTGTTCGTAGGCATTGGCCCAGGCCCAGTCGAACACGTATTCACCGTAGGAGTGGGTCTTGCGGTAGACCGGGCAGGCGGCGGCCAGTGTGTCGCCCTGCCACAGCGTGATGCAGCCGGGTGTCCATCCGGTGTCGGGCGTGGCACTGCCACTGGCTTCCAGCGCGCTGAGGTAGGCGTGGCGCATGAAGGGGGTGGGCGCTGCGCTGGCGGCGAGCAGGGCGTCCCAGCGGCTGGCATCGACGGCCTGCACGGAGGGCAGAACCCGGATGACATAATCGTTTGTATCGTTTCCCACTCGCCCTTGTTCCTGCTTCATGACGCTCAAAATCTGCGTGGCCCAGCTTAACCTCTGCGTGGGCGACCTCGCGGGCAACGCCCAGAAGATTGCGCAGGCCGCACACACGGCGCACGGGCTGGGCGCCCAACTGCTGCTGACCCCCGAACTGTCGATCTGCGGCTATGCCGCGGAAGACCTGTTTCTGCGGCCCGCGTTCATCGCCGCCTGTGATGATGCCGTGGAAGGCCTGGCCCGCGCGCTGGCCGGGTTAAAGGGCATGGCGGTGGTGGTGGGCCACCCCACCGGTGGCGACCGGCGCACCCGTTCGGTGTCGGTGCAGCAGCGCCACAACGCGGCCAGTGTGCTGTGTGAAGGCGAGGTCATCGCCACCTACGCCAAGCGCGAACTGCCGAACTACCAGGTGTTCGACGAACGCCGCTATTTCACGCCCGGTGAGGGTGTGTGTGTGTTCGAGGTGGGCGGGGTGCAGGTGGGCCTGCTCATTTGTGAAGACGCCTGGTTCGAGGCGCCGGCCTGGCTGGCCCGCGAGGCGGGTGCCGAACTGCTGGCCGTCATCAACGCCTCGCCCTTCCACATCGGCAAGGGCAGCGAACGCGAAACCATGATGCGCGAGCGCGCGCTGGCCTGTGGCCTGCCGCTGGTGTATGCCCACCTGGTCGGCGGGCAGGACGAGGTGGTGTTCGAAGGCCACTCCTTCGCGCTGGATGCCGATGGCACGCTGGCCGGGCGGGCGCCGAGCTTTGTGGAAGACCTGTTCGAGGTGTTTGTCGAGCGCGGGCAGGACGGGCTGCGGCTCACCGCAGACCTGGCGCCGGAGCGCGGCGTGGATGCCGACCTGTGGGACGCGCTGGTGCTGGGGGTGCGCGACTACGTGGGTAAAAATGGTTTTCCTGGCGTGCTGCTGGGCCTGTCGGGCGGCATCGATTCGGCGCTGGTGCTGGCCATTGCGGTCGATGCGCTGGGCCGGGACCGGGTGCGCACGGTGATGATGCCTTCGCCCTATACCGCCGATATCAGCTGGATCGATGCACGCGACATGGCGCAGCGGCTGGGGGTGCGTTATGACGAGTTGTCCATCGTGCCGGAGTTCGAGGCGTTCAAGGCCACGCTGGCGGCCGAATTCCGGGGCCTGGCCGAAGACACGACCGAGGAGAACATGCAGGCCCGCATCCGCGGCACGCTGCTGATGGCCCTGAGCAACAAGTTCGGCAGCATCGTGCTGACCACCGGCAACAAGAGCGAAATGGCCACCGGCTACTGCACGCTGTATGGCGACATGGCCGGCGGCTTTGCCGTCATCAAGGACCTGGCCAAGACCACGGTGTTCCGGCTGGCGCGCTGGCGCAATGCCCATGACCCCTATGGCACCGGCACCAGCCCCATCCCCGAGCGCATCATCACCCGGCCGCCGAGCGCCGAGCTGCGGCCCGACCAGACCGACCAGGACAGCCTGCCGCCCTACGAGATTCTGGACGCGGTGCTGGAGCGCTACATGGAAAACGACGAGGGCGTGGAAGACATCATTGCGGCGGGATTCGACCGTGCGGTGGTCGAGCGCGTCACGCGGCTGATCCGCATCAACGAATACAAGCGCCGGCAGGCGCCGGTGGGCATCCGGGTCACGCACCGCAGCTTCGGCAAGGATTGGCGTTATCCTATAACCAATAAATTCCGCGCATGAGCCGCGCCACCATCAGGGAGACCGCATGAAACAGATCACCGCCATCATCAAACCGTTCAAGCTCGAGGAAGTGCGCGAGGCGCTGGCCGATTGTGGTGTAACCGGCCTGACGGTGACCGAGGTCAAGGGCTTCGGCCGGCAGAAGGGCCATACCGAGCTGTACCGTGGCGCCGAATACGTGGTCGATTTCCTGCCCAAGGTGAAGGTCGAGGTGGTGGTGAAGGACGACGATGTCGAGCGCTGCGTCGAGGCCATCATCCGCGCCGCCCGTACCGGCAAGATCGGTGACGGCAAGATTTTCATCACCAGCGTGGAGCGCGTGGTGCGCATCCGCACCGGCGAGCAGGACGAAACTGCGGTCTGAGGCAGCGGGCCCGGCGGCCTACATCTGCTCCAGCCGCGCCGGTGCGCTGGTGCCGGCCGCCTGCACCAGCCTTTGCAGCAACCGGGCTGGATCGGTATCCACCTGGATCAGGTCCATCTGCCACGGGGCCATGAAATCATGTGCCACCGCATCCTGCAGGAAGGCGAGCAGGCTGTCGAAATAGCCATCGGCATTCAGCAGGCCCACCGGCTTGTCGTGGTAGCCCAGCTGGCGCCAGGTCCACGCCTCAAAAAACTCTTCCAGCGTGCCGATGCCGCCAGGCAGGGCGAGAAAAACATCGGCCCTTTCGGCCATCAGCCGCTTGCGTTCATGCATGGTGTCCACCACCAGCAATTCGGTACAGCCGGTATGGCCCCATTCCTTCTCGACCATGGAGGCCGGAATGATCCCGGTCACCCGGGCATGGGCCGCCAGCGCTGCATCTGCCACGACGCCCATCAGCCCGTTGCGGCCCCCGCCATATACCAGTGCGCCGCCATGGCTTCCGATCCAGTGGCCGGTGCTGCGCGCGAGTTCGGCAAACCGCGGGTCACTGCCGCTGCGTGAGCCGCAATACACGCAGACTGAAAAGGCCGGTGTCATGTGGCAAACCGGTGAAACAGCGCGGCACCCCAAACGCCGATGCACAACAGCAGACTCAGCAGGACAGCAGCGCTTCCCATGTCCTTGGCGCGCTTGGAGAGGTCGTGCCATTCGGGGCCAATGCGGTCAATGGCGGTTTCGATGCCGGTGTTGAGCAACTCCACCACCATCACCGCAACGACGGTGCCCGACAGCAGTGCCACCTCGACCCAGCTCCGGCCCAGCCAGAAAGCCAGGGGGATCATTGCCAGTGCTGCAATGGCTTCCTGCCGGAACGCGGTTTCACCCCAGCCCGCACGCAGCCCCGCTATGGAATAGCCGGTGGCATGCCACATGCGCGTCAGGCCGGTACGCCGCTTCTGCGGATTGACATCGGCATGCGCGTGGGGTGCTGTCATGTGACAAATTTCACGACAAAGGGCGCCTGCAGACTTAGTTTGCTGGGGTGTTGAGCGAAACCAGGCGGGTACCGGCCCATGCGTCGTGCCAGAACTGCTGTTGCGGATGAAACCGGCTCAGCAGGGCATATACGAGCACCCAGCCCGTGATCAGCAGCGCTGATTCACCGGCAGAGAGGGAGAAGGGGGCGAGGGCCGCCAGCGGCGGGAGAAACCACAGCCAGCTCAGCAGATAACGCGCCAGTGCGCGGCGCTGGCTGACGGGTTGGCCGGCGGTGTCGGTGAGCCGGATGTTCCAGGTCTTCATGGCCAGTGTCTGTCCCTTGGCCCAGAACCAGGTGAAGTAGATGCCGAACACCACGAACAGAAAAGCCTGCAGGCTGTGGCGGTTGTCGAGGGCGTGCCGGGATTGGCTGAGCGCGCTGAACAGGTAGCCGGCCACGAACACCACGCCGAACATCAGCATGCCTTCATACAGCCAGCAGGCCATGCGCCGCTTGAGGCTGGGGGCTGTCAGGTTCATGGAGAAACGGCGCGATCGGCCAGAAAAAGCAGGGGTTCCATTACGCCGGCGATTCTACGTGCCCGCGGTGAAACCACCGGCATTGCTCAGGGGGTTTTGGTGGCCGACGCAGCTGTTTTGGGCAGCAGGGTGTTGCGGTTGACCCCTGGCATGGCCGTGGAGCCGAGCACATGCCGGGCCGGGTCTTTCGGTGGCAGCGCTGCACCGGCGCGGCTGGCCGGCGCGGCCGGGGGTGTGACCGCCAGTTTGTGTGCCGGCACCGGCTTCACGGCGGCGGCCGCTCCGGCCGGGGTTTTGACCGCGCTGCGGGCCAACGCCCGTTTTTCCTCAATGCTGAGCGCCTGGTAGGCTTGCCAGCGCTCTTCTTTCTGCTCGGGGGTCAGTTCCTTGGTTTCGGCAAAGCCCAGGCGGGCGCGGGTGCGCTGCTTGGCGCTGAGCGCGACCCACTCCGTCATGCGCTCCTGCAACTTGGCCTGCTC
>DASWYJ010000177.1:0-2463 GCA_036405035.1 Burkholderiaceae bacterium | reverse complement strand
CCCGCACCCGCGCAGCGTTTTGCCGGCCGCGAAGGCCCGCTGAAACTGCTGGTGGTGGGCGGCAGCCTGGGCGCCCGCGCGCTCAACGAGATCGTGCCGCAGGCGCTGGCGCTGCTGCCGCGCGAGAAGCGCCCGCAGGTGCTGCACCAGAGCGGTGCCACGCAGATCGATGCGCTGAGCGCCAACTACACCGCAGCCGGCGTGCTGGCCGAACTGACGCCGTTCATCGACGACACCGCCAGCGCCTATGCCGAGGCCGACCTGATTGTCTGCCGCGCCGGGGCCAGCACTGTGACCGAGATCGCAGCGGTGGGCGCGGCGGCGGTCTTTGTGCCTTTTCCGGCAGCGGTCGACGACCACCAGACCACGAACGCCCGCTTCCTGGTCGATGCCGGCGGCGGCTGGCTGGTGCCACAACAGGAACTCACGCCGCAGGCCCTGGCCAGCCTGCTGCAAACCACGACCCGCAGCGCCCTGCTGGAGCGCGCGGTGCAAGCGAAAACCATGCAAAAAACAGAAGCCACTGACCGGGTGGTACAGGCCTGCGAAGCCCTCGCGGCGGGAGGTGCGCGATGAAGCACGCCATTCGCCATATCCATTTCGTCGGCATCGGCGGCTCGGGCATGAGCGGCATTGCCGAAGTGCTGTTCAACCTCGGCTACCAGATCTCGGGCTCCGACCTGGCCGACAGCGCCACGCTGCGCCGGCTCGCCGCGCTCGGCATCCGCACCCATGTGGGCCATGCGGCAGCCAACGTGACCGGCGCCGATGCGGTGGTGACCTCCACCGCCGTGCACGCCAGCAACCCCGAAGTGGTGGTGGCGCGCGAAAAACACATTCCGGTGGTGCCGCGTGCGCTGATGCTGGCCGAGCTGATGCGCCTGAAACAGGGCATCGCCATTGCCGGCACCCACGGCAAGACCACCACCACCAGCCTGGTGGCCAGTGTGCTGGCAGAAGCCGGGCTGGACCCGACCTTCGTGATCGGCGGCCGGCTCAACAGCGCCGGCGCCAACGCCAAGCTGGGCAGTGGCGACTACATCGTGGTCGAGGCCGACGAATCCGACGCATCGTTCCTGAACCTGCTGCCGGTGATGGCCGTGGTGACCAACATCGATGCCGATCACATGGAAACCTACGGCCATGATTTCGGCCGGCTGAAATCGGCCTTTGTCGATTTCCTGCACCGCATGCCGTTCTACGGTACCGCTATCCTGTGCACCGACGACCCGGTGATCGCCGGCCTCGTGCCGCAGGTGACCTGCCCGATCACCAGCTACGGCTTCGGCCCCGAGGCGCAGGTGCGGGCACTCAATGTGCGCGCCCAAGCGGGGCAGATGCTGTTCACCGCGCAGCGCCGCAACGGCGTCACGCTGCCCGACCTCGACATCACGCTGAACCTGCCCGGCGAGCACAACGTGCGCAACGCGCTGGCCGCGATTGCGGTGGCGGTGGAGCTCGGTGTGCCGGATGCCGCCGTGCAGAAGGCACTCACCGGCTTCAAGGGCGTGGGCCGGCGCTTCCAGCGCTACGGCGAGGCGCCGCTGGCCAGCGGAGGGCATTGCACGCTGGTGGACGACTACGGCCACCACCCGGTGGAACTGGCGGCCACGCTGGCCGCGGCACGCGGGGCCTTCCCGGGCCGCCGGCTGGTGCTGGCCTTCCAGCCGCACCGCTACACCCGCACCCGCGACTGCTTCGAGGATTTCGTCAAGGTGCTGCAGCTGGCCGATGTGCTGCTGCTGACCGAGGTCTATGCCGCTGGCGAGGCGCCCATCGTGGCGGCCGATGGCCGCTCGCTGGCCCGTGCATTGCGGGTGGCGGGCAAGCTGGAGCCGGTGTTTGTCGATGCGATCGACACGCTGCCGCAGGCGATCCTGGACAACGCCCGTGACGGCGACGTGGTGCTGTGCATGGGCGCGGGCTCCATCGGCGGGAGCTGCGCCCGGGTGCTGGAAATGGCACCACAATTGCTTCAACAATCAGAGCAGAATAACAAGGCAGGACGCTGGCCATGAGCGTATTGGGTTCACAATTTGGCAAGGTGGCGGTATTGCTCGGCGGCAACTCGGCCGAGCGCGATATTTCGTTGATGTCGGGCACCGGTGTGCTGCAGGCGCTGCGCGCCCGGGGCGTGGACGCGCACCCGTTCGATCCGGCCGAGCGCGACCTCGGTGCGCTGCGCACCGAGGGGTTCAGCCGCTGCTTCATTGCGCTGCATGGCCGTTTCGGTGAAGACGGCACGGTGCAGGGCGCGCTCGAACTGCTGGGCATTCCCTACACCGGTTCGGGTGTCATGGCCTCCAGCATCGCCATCGACAAGGTGATGACCAAGCGCATCTGGCGCGCCGAGGGGCTGCCGACGCCGGCATGGAAACAGGTGAGCAGCGCCGAAGCCACGCGTGCGGCCTTTGCCGAGCTGGGGGCACCGATGATCATCAAGCCGGCGCGCGAGGGCTCGTC
>DASWYJ010000176.1:0-2097 GCA_036405035.1 Burkholderiaceae bacterium | reverse complement strand
ACACCGGCGGCCAGCAGCAGGCCGGCCATCAGAATCCAGGGTTTCCGCATCGCAATCCTCACAATCAAAAACAGATGGAGCGCCGGCAGCCCGGCAGGTTCCCTCTTTCAGGACCACATCCGGCGAATGAGGCCGTCGCGGTCGATGAAGTGGTGTTTCAATGCGCCCGCCACATGCAGCAGCACCAGCGCGGCCATGGCCTTGGCGAGCACGCCGTGCCAGGGCTTCAGAGCCTCGGCCAGCTCCTTGCTGGGGCTGACGAAATCGGGCAGCGGCAACACACCGAACAGCACGATGGGGAAACCCGCCGCCGAGCTGTAGGCCCAGCCCATCAGCGGCGTGGCAAAAAACAGGATGTACAACAGCACATGGGTGGCATGCGCCGCACGCTGCTGCCACCGTGGCATGGGCAGGTCGGCCGGCGGCTGGTGGGTCAGGCGCCACAGCAGCCGCGCCGCCGACAGCGTGAGGATGCAGATGCCCGCCCACTTGTGCCAGTTGAACAGCTTCAGGCGCAGCACCGACATCTTCATGTCCACCATTTGCAGCCCCACGAAGAAACTCACCACAATGGCCAGCGCCAGCAGCCAGTGCAGCAGCATGGCGATGCGGGTGTAGCGGTCAGAAGAAGGCATGGCGGGTGGGGGAAATCGGTAACGCGCGATGGTACTGGCAGCCATGCAACCCTGCCGGCTCCGGGTTTTATGCCGCAACACACCGGAACCGGCCTCCCGGCCGCGCCATGCGTCCATCCGGCCATTCTTTGGTAAAAAATGGCCGTGACCAGCACCATTTCTACATATATAGCTATATTTTTTGCAGCATCCGGTAGCTGGCTACGAATCTCCGTAGATGCCATGGCCGGCAGGGTCGCGCCACGCAAAGCCGCAGCAAATCAGGCAAATGTCACACGGGCACCTTCCGCTTGGTGAAAGCACCACTGACACGGATGCGACGGAAAGACGACAATACCCCCATGTCCGAACGTGTCATTCCCCTGATAGACCAGCGCAGCGCGTCCTTCGCCACGCCGGTGGCCGCCTTCAATCCGGCCCAGCGCATTGCGCCCAACGGCCTGCTGTCCGACACCCTGGGCCGGCAGCTGACCGACCTGCGCATCAGCGTGACCGACCGCTGCAACTTCCGCTGCAGCTACTGCATGCCCAAGGAAGTGTTCGACAAGGACTACCCCTACCTGCCGCACAGCGCGCTGCTGAGCTTCGAGGAAATCACCCGCGTGGCCAAGGTGTTCGTGGCCCACGGCGTGCGCAAGATCCGCCTGACCGGCGGCGAGCCGCTGCTGCGCAAGAACGTGGAAGTGCTGATCGAACAGCTCGCCGCGCTGCGCACGGTCGATGGCGAGCCGCTGGACCTGACCCTCACCACCAACGGCTCGCTGCTGGCCCGCAAGGCCAAGGCCCTGAAGGCCGCCGGCCTGAAGCGCGTGACCGTCAGCCTCGATGGCCTGGACGACGCGGTCTTCCGCAGCATGAACGACGTCGATTTCCCGGTGAAGGACGTGCTGGCCGGCATCGAGGCCGCCCGCGATGCCGGGCTGGGCCCGATCAAGGTCAACATGGTGGTCAAGCGCGGCACCAACGCGCATGAAATCCTGCCGATGGCGCGCCACTTCCGTGGCAGCGGCATCGTGCTCCGCTTCATCGAATACATGGACGTGGGCGCCACCAACGGCTGGCGCATGGACGACGTCATGCCCTCGGCCGAGGTGGTGCGGCATATCCACAACGAACTGCCGCTGGTACAGCTCGACCCGAGCGCGCCCGGTGAAACCGCCGAGCGCTGGGGCTACACCGATGCATCGGGCCGATACGACCCGGCGCTGGGCGAAGTGGGCGTGATCAGCAGCGTGACCCAGGCCTTCTGCGGCGACTGCAACCGGGCCCGCCTGTCCACCGAAGGCAAGCTCTACCTGTGCCTGTTCGCCAGCCAGGGCTACGACCTGCGCAGCCTGATCCGCGGCGTGCCGCCCGGCCAGGCCAGCGAGGACATCCTGGCCTCCGCCATCGGCCACATCTGGCAGGGCCGCACCGACCGCTACTCCGAACTGCGCGCCAGCCTGCCCGCCGATGCCGGCGG
>DASWYJ010000175.1:0-7418 GCA_036405035.1 Burkholderiaceae bacterium | reverse complement strand
GCACTGGCATAGCGCGAGAACGCAAACAGCGCGCCCGCCACCACCAGCAGGGCAAACAGCCAGTCGCCCCAGTTGCGCCGGGCCATGAAGCCCTCGTTGAGTGAAATGGTTGCGGTATTCATCGTCGGATCACCTCAGTGTGCGGTGGCGTCGGTCGCGCCAATCAGTTTGTGTGTGAGTTGCACGAACTCGCGGTCGCCATCCATGGTCTTGCGGTTGGTCGACAGCGCCATGGTGGCCTGGGCTCCGCCATCGCGCGGCTCCAGCCAGACCCAGAGCCGGCGCTCCCGCACGTACAGCATCGCGAAGACGCCCAGGATCAGCAACGCACAGCCAAGATACACGATATTCTTGCCCGGCGCACGTGCCACCTGGAACACGCTGGCCTGCACCTGCGTGAAATCCTTCAGCTGGAAGGCCGTGGCCACGGGATAGAAAAACGAGTCGCTCAGGCTCAGCACGGTCTGTACCATCAGCGCCTGGGTTTTCTCGCCCGGCTCCAGCGGCTTCTGGCCGGCAGCCTCGCGGGTCATCTGCGTCAACTCGAACAGCACGCCGTTGAGGATGCGCACCAGCACATCGCCCGCGCGGGCGCGTTCGGCCTCGGGCACGTTGGCCTCCATGAAATCCGAAATCGCCTGCAGGCCAGCAGCCTGCTTGCCATCGGCCTTTTCGGCGCCGGCAAACAGCGCCAGCGCGCGGCCGGCGGATGCGGTGAGCTGGCCGACCAGGTCGCCGCGCTCCGAATCCGTGGCCTTGGCCACGTAGCGCCGCACGGCCTGCGCGCGCTGTGCCGGATCGGCGAGCGCCTGGCGCAGCGCCACAAAACCCTCCAGGCCGCCCTTGTCGTCGGCGGGCACACGCAGGTAGCGGAAGGGCTCGGACGGCGTGTCACGGGTGCCGAGCAGGAACACCGGCACACCCTCGCCCAGATCGACCGGCAGCATGTAGTTGTTGAACTCGCGCGCCTGGCCGGCACCGTCGCGCAGCTTGTAGCCGACGCTGGGGCCGATGTTGCGCAGCACCTTCTTGGTCACGGTCTTGTTGGCCGCGCCCAGCCGGGAATCGATGGCGGCGCGCAAGTCAACCTTGCGCACATCCACCGCCTCGCCGCTGCCACCGTTGTTGGCGAAATTCTCGACGTTGATGACACGCAGGCCGGTGAACTCCAGCGTCAGGGGCTCGGCCCCCGCCGCACCGGCGGCCAGGGGCGCCGAGCCACCAATGGTGCCTTCGACCGGAAAGGCGCGGGCGCTGCCGCCCAGTGGATAGCCGGTGAGCTGGACCCGCGATCCCCCGTCGTCGAAGCTGGACTGGTAGATCTCGATGCCCTTGTAGCTGGCCGGGTGGTTCACCTCGACCCGGGTTTCGGTTTTCGCGCCGGTTTCGCGGTCGTGGATCACGATGTCGCTGGCAAACAGCTTGGGCATGCCGGTCGAGTAATAGTCCACAACGAACTTCTTCAGCTCGATGGCAAAGGGCAGCTCCTGCAGCAGGATGCCGGTGGGCTGGTTCAGCACTGCCGTGCCGGCGATGCCGCCTTCGGGCACCAGCAGGTTGCCGCGGAACGTGGGGTTGTCCGGCGACAGCCGGTGGCGCTCGGGCACATCGGTCATGGCGCCGCCGCCACTGAATGGCACCTTGCCGTTGAACCAGGTCTGCGCCCGCACCATCAGGTCGCCATCGGCCAGCCCGCCCAGGCACACCAGCACGATGGCGCTGTGCGCGGCGATGTAGCCAAACTTGTTGGCGGCGCCCGCCTTGGCCGCCACCATCCAGCCCTCGCCCTGCGGCGTTTCGCGGCGCTGCAGCTTGACCCGCCAGCCGCCGCCGGCCAGCATGCTGCCGATGCGCTGCGCAGCCGCTTCGGGCGCTTCCGCGGGCAGGCCGGCCTCGGCATGGTGGGCAAAGGCCTTCAGGCTCTGCGCGCGGATGTTTTCCTTGTACAGCCGCAGGTCGGCCAGGATCTTGGGCGTGCTGCGGGCCACGCACAGCGAGGTGCTGAGCACCAGAAAGGCCAGGATCAGCAGAAACCACCAGGCGCTGTACACCGCGTACAGGTTGAGGGCGCCGAACAGCTCGGCCCAGAACGGCCCGAACTGGTTGACGTAGTTGTTGGCCGGTTCGTGCTGCTTGAGCACCGTGCCGATGATCGAGGCAATGCAGATGACGGTGAGCAGCGAGATCGCAAACCGCATGGATGACAGCAGCTCGACGGCCGCACGCACCGCATGCGAGCGGCTTTTCAGGCGAAGGCCATGGGTAGATACGGTCATGGGCAGGTGGAAAGCAAGATGCGAAGGGCGGCTCAAGAAAAAGGGCGGTCCATCTTGCGATGGCCCCGCCCGTATCTGGGTCTGTTGCCGGCGATTGGTTCCGTGCTGGTGCGGGGAACCACCCGCCTGCGCATCAGCGCAGGCCGGCGATGTAGTCCGATACCGCGCGGATTTCGCGGTCGTTCAGCTTGGCGGCGATGGCGGTCATCATCGGGCCGTTCTTGCGGCCGCCGTCACGGAAGGCGGTCATCTGCGTGGCGGTGTAGTCGGCGTGCTGGCCGGCCAGACGCGGGTACTGCGACGGAATGCCGGCGCCGGTGGGGCTGTGGCAGCCGGCGCAGGCGGGAACCTGGCGGTCGGCAATGCCACCGCGGTAGATGCGCTCGCCCAGTGCCACCAGTTCCTTGTCCTTGGCGAAGCCGGGCTTGGCTTTCTGCGAGGCCAGCCAGAAGCCGATGTTCTTCATGTCCTCATCCGACAGCGCTGCGGCAAAGCCCGACATCACTGCGTTGCTGCGCTTGCCCGACTTGAATTCCTGGAGCTGCTTGACCAGGTATTCCGGGTGCTGCTGCGCAAGCTTGGGGTTGGCCGGGATGGCCGAGTTGCCGTCGGCGGCGTGGCAGGCGGCACAGGCAGCAAAAGCCGCCTGACCCTTGGTCAGATCAGGCTTTTTCGCAGCAGGCGCGGCGGCCGGCGCATCGTTCGCAAACGACAGTGCGGTAGTCGCTGCCAGCGCGGCAGCCATCAGCAGGGAGACAAACGGCTTCATAGGATGGATGTGGAGTATTTGCGCAAAACCCCGTGATTCTACAATGCAGCCCTGTCCGCCCCCGGGGTTTCCCCGAGATTGCCTCCGCTGTGGCACGGTTTGCGACAGGCTCCCGGATTGCCCATGACCACTGAACCCGCGACCGCGCCAGCCGCCGCCATTACCGCCACCCAGGCCCTGGGCTGGATGCACACCGCGCGTTTCCTCACCTCCGCGCCGCAGCTGATCCACCTGCCCGACCCGGGTGTGCCCGAAATCGCCTTCGTCGGCCGCTCCAACGCCGGCAAATCGACCTGCATCAACGTGCTGACGCAGCAAAAGCGCCTGGCCTTTGCCTCCAAGACCCCCGGCCGCACCCAGCACATCAACCTGTTCGCGCTGGGCAAGCAGGGCGTGACCGATGCCGTGCTGGCCGACCTGCCGGGCTACGGCTATGCCGCCGTGCCCAAGGAAGCCAAGCTGCGCTGGCAGCGGGTCATGGCGAACTACCTGACCAGCCGCGCCAACCTGCGCGCCATCGTGCTGCTGTGCGATCCGCGCCACGGCCTGACCGAACTCGACGAGATCCTGCTAGACGTGATCCGCCCGCGGGTCATCGAGGGCCTGAAATTCCTCGTGGTGCTGACCAAGGCCGACAAGCTCAACCGCAGCGAAGCCGCCAAGGCGCTGTCGATTGCGCGACTGCAGGCCGGCGGCGGCGAGGTCAGACTCTTCTCGGCGCCCAAGAAGCAGGGCGTGGACGAAGTGGCCATGTTGCTGTGGAACTGGGCCCATGCGCCCGGCTTCGTGCCCGCCGCTGCGCCGCTGGAGGCGCTGGAACCCGCTGTGGAGCCGGACAACCCCGAAATCTGATCCAAATCGGGCCTTGGCCAGCGTCCACGCTGGATTTTTAGCTACCAAATCAGTAGCGAGTGGAGTGCCCGATTCATGGTTGAAACCTTTCTGCAGCCCCTGCCCCACGGCATCACGCTGAGCTGCCGCGCGGCCGGCGCCCGGGGCCGGCCCCTGCTGGTGTTCCTGCACGGGTTTCCCGAAGGCGCCTTCGTGTGGGATGCGCTGCTCACCCATTTCGCCCGGCCGGAACACGGCGGCTACCGCTGCGTGGCGCCCAACCTGCGCGGCTTCGAACAATCCAGCAGCCCGGCCGAACCCACCGCCTACCGGCCCAAACACCTGGTGCAGGACATCGCCGCGCTGGTGGCGGCCGAAGGCGGGCCCACGCCGCTGACCGCGCTGGTGGCACACGACTGGGGTGGCGCCGTGGCCTGGAACCTGGCCAACCAGCAGCCGCAGTTGCTGGAGCGGCTGGTCATCATCAATTCACCGCACCCTGGCACCTTCCTGCGCGAGTTGCAGCACAGCCCGGAGCAACAGGCCGCCAGTGCCTACATGAACTTCCTGATCCGGCCCGACGCCGAGGCCCTGCTCGCCGCCAATGACTACGAACGGCTGTGGAAACTGTTTTCCAACATGGGCGCCACCACCGGCCGCTACGCCTGGCTGACGGAAGCCGCCAGGGACCGCTACCGCAACGTGTGGAACCACGGCCTGACCGGTGGCTGCAACTACTACCGCGCCTCGCCGCTGCGCCCGCCCCGTCCGGAAGACCCGGCCGCCGCGGCTGTGCAGTTGCCACACCGCATGCTCACGGTGGACGTGCCCACGCTGGTGCTGTGGGGCCTGGGCGACATCGCGCTGCCGCCCGCGCTGATCGACGGCCTGGCCGACTACGTGCCCCGCATGGAGCTGCACACGCTGGACGACGCGACCCACTGGATCGTGCACGAGCGGCCGGAATGGGTGATGGCACAGATCGGCCGCTTTCTGGCCACCGCCCCACCTCCCACTCAATAGACCGAAGGCTCGCCTTCGGGCCGTGTCTTGAAGCGCTTGTGGACCCAGAAGTACTGGTCGGGCATGGTGGCGATCAGGGCCTGCAGCTCGGCGTTCATCCGCGCCGTGTCGGCCACCATGTCGTCGGTGGGGAAGTGGCTCCACGCTGGCAGCACCTCGACGGTGTAGCCCTGCGGCGTGAGCCGGCTGGTCACCGGCACCACCGTGGCGCGGCCCAGCCGGGCAAAACGCGACAGCGATGGCACGGTGGCCGCCTGCACGCCGTAGAACGGCACGAAGATCGATTCCTCCGGGCCGAAATTCATATCGGGGAGCAGGTACAGCGGCGCGCCGATGCGCAGCGCCGCCACGATGGTCTTGACGCCCTCGATGCGGCCAAACAGCCGGGCCTGCCCGAAGCGCTGCCGGCCCTGCAGGATCCAGTCGTTCACCGTGCGGTTGGACTGGTCGGTGTAGATGGTGGTGAAGCTGCGCGGCAGCGCCAGCGTCAGCGCGGTCCAGCCGGCGTCCAGCCCCACGAAATGCGGCGCGAACAACACCACCGGCTCCGTGCCCCGCAGGGCGTCCACTGCGCCGGTCAGGGCCAGGCGCGCGCGGACCGTGCCCTCGTCGCCATGCCAGAGCCAGGAGCGGTCCAGCCAGGACTGCGCGAAATGGATGAAGGTGCGGCGGGCCAGCTGGCGGCGCTGCGCGTCGTCCAGCTCCGGAAAACACAGCGCCAGGTTGGTGAGCGCAATGCGCCGGCGCGGCAGCACCAGCGAGTACAGCAGCCAGCCCAGTGCTGCGCCCAGCGCACGCACCCACGCCAGCGGCAGCAGGGCCAGCACCCGCATGAACAGAATGCCCAGCTGCGACAGCATCAGCCTTCGGCCCTCGGCTGCTTGTAGCGCGCATAGCTCCACAGGTACTGCTGCGGGCATTCGCGGATGAGGCGCTCCATTTCCTGGTTGATCTGCAGCAGTGCCGGCGCCAGCTCGCTGGACAGCGGCTGCTGCAGGTTGCGGAAATGCAGCCGGTAGCCACGCCCCCAGCGCAGGCGCTGGCTCCACACCAGCAGCGTGACGGCGCCGGTCTGCTGGGCCAACCGGGCGGCCAGGGTCATGGTGTAGGCGTCGCGGCCAAAAAACGGCACCCACTGGCCCAGCCCGTCGGGCGGCACCTGGTCGGGCAGCAGGCCCACCGCTTCACCCCGGCGCAAGGCCTTGATCATGTCGCGCACGCCCGACAGCGTGGTAGGCACGGCCTTCAGGCCCGGGCGGTCGCGCAGCGAGGCTTCCAGCTCGGCCAGCCAGGGCTTGCGCGCCGGCCGGTACAACACGGTGAGCGGGCCGTGGTCGGCGTGGTAGCGGGCGGCCAGCGCCTGCGCCATGACCTCGAAACAGCCCAGATGGGGCGTAAGCAGCAGCACCCCCTTGCCGGTGCGGTAGGCGGCGTCGACCACGTCGAGATTGGCCCATTCATAGCGCTGCTCGGCACCCAGCCAGATGCGCGGCAGCTCCGCCGTCATGCAGCCGGCCTGCCCCACGGCGCCGCGCACATCGGCAAAACCGTAGCCGGCCTGCGCCGCATGGGCCAAAAAACGCTGGCGGTAGCCCGCCGACAGGCCAAACACCAGCCAGCCCAGCAGCCAGCCGATGGCATGCAGCAGCCATAGCGGGAACAGCGACAGGGTTTTGAACAGGAGCAGCATGCAATTGGCTAAAATGGGGCCGTCGCTGAGTTAAATGAGCAACTTGCAGGGCGACCAGAGACGACCGGGAGCATAAGCCACCGGCCGGGCTTGTTAAACAAATCTGCTAAAGCGTTCGCCAGGGGCTTCCGAGCTGCAGGCAACGCGCCACAGCAACCACGGAGTTTATTCAAATGGCGAACGACTTTCTCTTCACGTCCGAATCGGTTTCCGAAGGCCATCCCGACAAGGTGGCCGACCAGGTGTCCGATGCCATCCTGGACGCGATCTTCAAACAAGACCCGCGCAGCCGCGTGGCCGCGGAGACCCTGACCAACACCGGTCTCGTGGTGCTGGCCGGCGAGATCACCACCAACGCCCACGTGGACTACATCCAGGTGGCGCGCGACACCATCAAGCGCATCGGCTACGACAACACCGAATACGGCATCGACTACAAGGGTTGTGCCGTGATGGTCTGCTACGACAAGCAGAGCAACGACATCGCCCAGGGCGTGGACCAGGCCAGCGACGACCACCTCAACACCGGCGCCGGCGACCAGGGCCTGATGTTCGGCTACGCCTGCGACGAAACGCCCGACCTCATGCCCGCGCCGATCTACTACGCGCACCGCCTGGTCGAGCGCCAGGCGCAGCTGCGCAAGGACGGGCGCCTGCCCTTCCTGCGCCCCGACGCCAAGAGCCAGGTGACCATGCGCTACGTGGACGGCAAGCCGCACAGCATCGACACCGTGGTGCTCTCCACCCAGCACAGCCCCGACCAGAGCGAGACGCAGACGAAGATGAAGGCCTCGTTCACCGAGGCCATCATCGAGGAAATCATCAAGCC
>DASWYJ010000174.1:0-8608 GCA_036405035.1 Burkholderiaceae bacterium | reverse complement strand
CGCGGCTGGCGCTGGAACACCAGCAAGGCCTTTCTACGCCCGGCAGAGAAAACCCGCAGCAACCTGACCCTGATGACGCACACCCGCGTCAAACGCCTGATCCTGGAGCGCGACGCCAACGGCCAGCAGCACTGTGTCGGCGTTGAGCTGGTTCAAGGCCGGGAGATGCGCATCGTCCGGGCCGCGCGGGAGGTCATCCTCAGCGCGGGCGCGATCGGCAGCCCGCAGATTCTGCAGCTGTCGGGCGTCGGGCCAGGCGAACTGCTGCAGCAACACGGCATTGAGGTGAAACACGCATTGCCCGGCGTGGGCGCCAACCTGCAGGACCACCTGCAGATCCGTGCAGTGTTCAAGGTCCAGAACGTCAAGACACTGAACACGCTGGTCGGAACGCCCTGGGGCAAAGCTGCGGTGGCGCTGGAATACGCGCTCAAACGCAGCGGCCCGATGAGCATGGCGCCGTCTCAGCTCGGCATCTTCACGAAGAGCCGGCCGGAGCTGCTTCACCCCAACCTGCAGTTCCACGTCCAGCCGCTGAGCCTGCCGGCCTTCGGCCAACCGCTGCACGGCTTCCCGGCGTTCACCGCCAGCGTCTGCAATCTGAATCCCACGAGCCGCGGCACGGTCGCGATCCGCAGTGCGGATTTCGAGGCGGCGCCCGCGATCGCGCCGAACTACCTGAGCACCGCGGAAGACCGGCAGGTGGCCGCCGATTCGCTGCGGGTGACCCGGCACATCGCGGCCCAGCCCGCGCTCGCGCGTTACCAGCCCGAAGAGTTCAAGCCGGGGGCCGAGTTCCAGAGCGACGAGGAACTGGCCCGGCTGGCCGGCGACATCGCGACGACCATTTTCCACCCGGTAGGCACTACCCGCATGGGCCGCGACAACGATCCCGGCGCGGTGGTGGACGCCCACCTGCGCGTTCGCGGCATTGCCGGCCTGCGCGTGGTGGACGCAGGTGTCATGCCCACCATCACCAGCGGCAACACCAGCAGCCCGACGCTGATGATCGCCGAGAAGGCGGCCCGCTGGATTGCCGCCGGCCGCTGACCGCAACAAAGAATGAAGAGGAGAAATCCATGTTCAAGGCCCTGTTCCTGGAAAAGGAAAACCAGCCCTTCAGCGCTCGGATCGCTGCGCTTGGAGATAACCAACTGCCCGCCATGGCGGTCCCGGTCCGGGGCCGCACGGTCGTGCGCGTCGGTTGAGGAGATGGCGATGAACAAACCCCTGGGCACCATGCCCCTGAAGAAGGGGCCCCTGGCAGGCATCACGGTGCTTGATTTCTCGCGCGTGCTGGCGGGACCTTATTGCACCATGGTGCTGGCCGACCTCGGCGCCCGCGTGATCAAGATTGAGCGCCAGGGCACCGGCGACGACACTCGGGCGTTCGGCCCCTTCGTCGACAACGGCGGCACCAAGGAGTCGGCCTATTTCATGTGCTTCAATCGCGGCAAGGAAAGCATCGCGCTGGACCTGAAGACGCCGCGCGACCGCGAATTGCTGGAGCGCCTGTTGGACCGCGCCGACGTGGTGGTGGAGAACTTCCGGCCCGGCGTGATGGACCGGCTCGGCTACGGCGCCGAACGGCTGAAGCAAACCCACCCGCACATCGTCTACACGTCGATCTCCGGCTTCGGGCACACCGGACCGTTCAGCGACCTGCCGGGCTACGACATGGTGGTGCAGGCGATGGGCGGTGTGATGAGCCTGACCGGCTGGCCTGACGCACCGCCTGCCCGCGTCGGCACCAGCTTCGGCGATCTGGGCGCAGCGATGTTCGCGGCGGTGGGCATCGTCAGCGCGCTGTACAAACGAACCAAGGATGCCCAGGGCACGCGGGTGGACATCGGCATGCTGGACTGCCAGGCCGCGCTGATGGAAACGGCCCTGGCCCGCTGCGACGTGGAGGGCAAGGTGCCCACCCGCACCGGCGACAGCCACCCGTCGCTCGCGCCGTTCGAAACCTTCGCGGCAGCCGACGGACGGTTCGTGATCGCGGCCGGCAACGACCAGCTTTTCATGTTGATGGCCGACGCACTGGGTGCACCGCAGATCGCGCTGGACGCGCGCTTCGCCAGTAACGACCTGCGCTGCCGGCACCGGCCGGCCATGGCTGGGGCCATCGAAGCCGTCACCAAGACCCGCCCCATGCAGCACTGGATCGATCGGCTCAACGAAGCCGGCGTGCCGTGTGCGCCGATCAACACCATTGACAAGCTGTTCGATCACCCCCAGCTGAAAGCCCGCGACATGATCGTTAAGGTGAAGGGCGAAGGCGCCCGCGAGGTCCGGACAGCCGGCAACCCGATTCGCATGAGCGGCTTCGTGCCCGCCGATCCGTTGACGCCCCTCCGGGCGCCCGGGCTCGACGAACACCGCGAGGCCATCCTGGCGGAGGTCATGGCCATTGGTGCCTATCGGCCGGCCTCGGCCCCCGAACCCCTTCAACTCACCCAGCGCCCTGCCGCCCAGTTGCGCTGTTCCGCCTGACCACGAGGAGCCCTCTGCATGACCGCGACCATCAAACCCCTGAAAAGCGACACTGACAGCCCCAAGCTGGCCGCTTCGGCACCCAGCACCATCCTGGTGGAGCGCCGCGAACGGGTCGGCCTCATCACCTTGAACCGGCCCAAGGCGCTGAACGCGTTGAACCAGCAGCTGGCGGCCGAGGTGCTGGCCGCCCTGAAGGAATTCGACGCCGATCCAGGCATCGGCGCCATCGTCATCACGGGCAGCCCGCGCGCTTTCGCGGCGGGCGCCGACATTGCGGAGATGGCCGAGAAGACCTACGCCGAACTCAACGCCCAGGATCTTTTCGTCGACTGGGATGCTGTCCGCACCGTGGGAAAACCCATCATTGCCGCGGTGAGCGGCTACGCGCTGGGCGGCGGATGCGAGCTGGCGATGCTGTGCGACTTCATCATCGCCAGCGAAGACGCCCAGTTCGGCCAGCCCGAGATCAAGCTGGGCATCCTGCCGGGCATCGGCGGCAGCCAACGGCTCACCCGAGCGGTCGGCAAGGCGCTGGCGATGGATTTGGTGCTGACAGGCCGGAATATTGGTGCGCAGGAGGCGAAATCGGCCGGACTGGTCGCTCGCGTGGTGCCGGCGGACCAGCTCCTGCAGACCGCGCTCGAAGCGGCTCACACGATCGCGGGCTACAACCTGCCCGCCGTTCGCATGGCCAAGGAGGCAGTGAACCGCGCGTTCGAGGTGACGCTTGCGGAAGGGGTGTTGCACGAGAGGCGGTTGTTCCAGGCCGCTTTCGCCACCGAAGGCCAGAAGGAAGGGATGCACGCATTTTTGGCCAAACGTGCGCCTGTATTTCGCCACCGCTAACTGGTGGAGCCGGCCCGCGCCGGGGAAGGGCCTGCGGGCTTTGGGCGGATGTCGTTCGCTGGTGTAGCTCAAGACGATGGCCGTGGTCAATCGATGCCATGGAGCAGCCAACAGCTGTCAGCGCGCACCGCGCATGCTCAAGGAAGGCCAGGCCCGCCTCGGTCATCCGAACAGAACATCTGTGCGGATGATGTACTTCGTTCCGCGCGTGATCGCCTCCCCTGCGTGAACGCGATTCAGGGGGTGTGTGCCATGTGGAAAGCACAGCGCGCCGCCTTTTGGCGTGCGGACGCCAACCACCTGCGCTTGTTGTGAATGTGCACCTTCGCCATTCCCGCCCGGGACTCTGAAGAGGGTGCGACCACCGTCAAAATCATCCGTCAGCAGGATGAGGTACGTGTAGGCGCTGTGCCAGGGAGCATAGGCATCATCAACGACGTGCCCATTGCGCACACGGCTACCTGGCCAGGAGCCGTCAATGTGAAACTGAAAGAAATCCCCTGCGCTATAGCGATAGAACCGGAAGCGTGCATTGATGCCACGAGCCACTGTGTGGCCTACGGCTTCCGGAATGAGCGGTGCGCTACGGTGCCAGATCGTCCTGTCAATGGACTCGCTGACGATCCAATTGACATTTTCGTTGTGCCTGATGCGGTGTGGCAGCGAAACCGGAGAATCTGCGTGATAGCCCATTGCTTCCGTGATGCGCACCAGCTGAGCACATTCATGAGGTGTCAGAACATTCTCAAGAATGAAGCAGCCCGGAACCTCTGGCACATCGCGGCGTGTCACCGCAGGTGGCGATGAATCGAAGTCAACTGCTGTGCCATCGTCCGTCCAGGCGGGAAGGTCGCTCCTTTCGGCGCCTTGTTCCTGTCGGGCCACAAAAGTAGGTGGCGTTGTTCTGTGGATAAGCTCTTGGGTCATCGTCAATGTTCCTGAAAGGGTCAAGCTGTGACCCGAATTTGTGTAAACAGGCGATGTCCTTCCGTGCCGCCATGGAAGCCGAGCCCGGACTGCTTCGCTCCAACCCACATCCCGCCTGCTCCGACCCCGCCGTTGATGCCGACCATTCCCGCTTCGAGTTGAGCCGCTACCACGCGTGCACCTGCACCGCCAAACACAACCGCACCCAGTCCGTAGGTCGAGTCGTTCGCCCATTCGATGGCTTGCTGTTCTTCAACAAAGCTGGCGATTGATACCACGGGCCCGAACGTCTCTTCGTGTTCCATTCTTGCGTTGCGAGGCACGTCGGCCAGAACGGTCGGACGAACATAGCGGGGTGGATGGTCCTGCGCACCCAGGAGAACGCGAGCGCCTTGAGCCACAGCGTCTTCGATGTGGGAAATGATGTTAGTGCGCTGCGTTTTGTTGTTGATCGGAAAGATGTCAGCTGCAGGATCATTCCAAGGGCCCATTCGGTAACGCCGTGCATACCCAACGACGAGACGTTCAAACGCGTCGGCCACTCGCCGATCGACATAAATGCGCTCTGTAGAAGTGCACATCTGGCCCGCGTTCTCAAAGCTGTTGGCCACTGCAAAACGGGCTGCAGATGGCAGGTCTGCATCGTGAAGCACGATCATGGGGTCGTTGCCACCGAGTTCCATGACCAATCGCTTGATGCCTGCGGAGGCTTTGCGCATGACGTCGCGGCCGGTCGCTTGAGAGCCGGTGAAGGCCACCATGGAAACCTCTGCCTGGACCAGCGCTGCGCCTTGCGCCGAGTCGCCGTGCACGATCTGCAGCACATTCGACGGAAGCACCTCATTGAATGCATCCACGTAGGCCTGCGCGATCAACGGCGTGTGCTCGGAGGGCTTGAGGACGACGGTGTTGCCGGCAATCAACGCGGGTACGACCAGGTTGTTTGCCATTGCCAAAGGGTAGTTCCAGGGCGAAATCACTGCCACCACTCCGAGGGGCCGGTATTCCACCATCACATCGCCTCGGCGTTCAGGTGCGATTGCCGCGACTGCTTCGTCGGCCAAGTGGGAAATGGACGAAAGGGTGCCCTTTACTTCGGCAAACCCCTTTCTCGCGATCTTTCCCATCTCGCGACACAAGAGCTCTGTCAGTTCTTCTGTGCGATGCGCCAGAAGCGAGCCTGCAGACTGGACCAGCTGTGCGCGCTCAATCGCGGGAAGGCGAGACCACGGCTTTGCCGCCGAGAGCCCGTTTCTGACGACGGTTGGGACTTCCCCAGCTGCAGTGGTGGGTACGCTCCCCAGTTCTTCTCCGGTGGCAACATCAAATGATTTCAGGACAGGTGCATCCACGGTCTCTCCAAAGATTCGGTATAGATCGCTGGATATTACATATTCGGATATTTAGATGCGTTGTGGGTGGGCTAACACCTTGCGAGTTTGGAGGTCATTGGTTAGCGCCGGCTCATTACCCAGAGCGGCTTGGCTTCTGACGAACCGGCCCAAAGAACAAACCGAGCTTCTTGCTGTAGTAGTTGAAGCGATTCACATCCAGCCGGCACACGGCATAGCGTCCATCCACCTCGGTGCCAATGAGCCCAATCCGGCGAAGTTCTTTCAGGTGCGTCGAGACGGTAGATTGCGTGAGCGGAAGGGCCTCCACGAAGTCGCTGACCGTCAAGCCCTGCGGCGCACTCAGCAGCAGCTCAATAATCGCCAAGCGTGCTGGATGGCCCAGGAGGCGGCAAAGCTCGGCCAGCTCGTTGTGAGCCGGAGCGAATTCATTGAATCGGATGAGGCCCATTTTTGCTTATCTCGTGTCGTGTGCGGGGCTTGTTGTTTTGGAGAGGAGGTCGCGCGAACTTTTGGGTGTTGCCCTGCACCTGGCGGGAAAGGAAAATCAACAGTCCACGGCAAATATGCCCGACCTTGGTCCTATCATGATTTCGCCCAAGGTGTGCAGGACTGGCTAGTGGGACGAGCTATGGATGATTATGGACGGTGTAGCGTGCGGTTCGGTGGAGCCGTGGCTGGCCATGTACTGGGGTCCGATGCATGGCAGCGGTGCTTCGGTCATAGTTACGAACTTTAATGTGGGGCTGCGTCCGTTGGATCGCCAGCAGTTGCGGACTCTAGTGCATGATTACCAACTCTATTCGGTTACACCACCTGGCGATCGATGCCGCCATCATCGACCTCGACGGCACGCTCATCGACACCCTGGGCGACTTTGTTGTCGCGCTCACCGGCATGCTGGCCGATCTGCCGCTGCCTGCGGCGGCGCCGCGACAGGTGGACCGCGCAGTGGTGGAGCGTTTTGTTGGCAAAGGCTCGGAACACCTGATCGATTCGGTGCTGAATCATGTGCTGGCCAGCACCAATGCTGACATTGATGCTATCGATATAGAAGCGCTTCGGGTCGCAGCCTGGCAGGCCTACCAGGCCCGCTACCTGGCCATCAATGGCCGGCATGCGCAGGTGTACCCGGGGGTGGCGGAGGGGCTGGAGGGCCTGCGCCGGGCCGGTGTGCCCATGGCCTGCCTGACCAACAAGCCCACGGCGTTTGCGGTGCCGCTGCTGGCCGCCAAGGGGCTGGACCGGTACTTCCAGGCAGTGTTTGGCGGCGATGCCTTTGCGCGCAAGAAACCCGACCCGCTGCCGTTGTTGAAGGCTTGCGAGGCGCTGGGGACGCTGCCGCAGCGCACGCTGATGGTGGGTGATTCAACCAACGACGCGCAGGCCGCGCGCGCCGCCGGCTGTCCGGTGCTGCTGGTCACCTATGGCTATAACCACGGGGAACCCATCCGCGCGGTGGACGCAGACGGATACACCGATTCATTGGCCGGGCTGGCGGCCGTGCCCGGCCCGCGCTGAGGCGGCGGGCTGCCTGCTGTTACTTGCCGCCGCCGAGCAGTGCGGCCTTGAGCTTGTTGTCGGCCGGCTTCTCGCCAAACCAGATCTTCATCAGCGCGGCGTAGAACTCGGCATCCTTGATCGGATCGGGCTCGGCCTTGCCGTTGATGGTGAAGACCACACCGGTGCCCGGCACCAGGTCGATCAGCACGCTCTCGCCCTTCTTCAGCTCCTTGTGCGCGGCGAACAGGGCGTTCACGCGGGCGATGTTGGGCTGCAGCTTGGCCAGCTCGGCGGCCGGGGTGTTGGCCTCGATGCCTTCGACGAAGGCCTTGGACATGTCGCTGCCTTCCAGGTTGCGCAGGAAGGTCAGGCTGATGCGTTTCGGGCCGGCACCGGCAATGACGTCCTGCGCGGACGTGGTTTTTTGCGGCAGGTAGACACCGGCCACATAGACCTTGAAGATGATTTTGGTGCGGATGCCTGCGCCATTGAGCTGCAGCTTGCTGCCGCCCACGTCAGCGGTGTCTTCCAGCTTGACACCGTCGATTTCGACGGCCGCGATGGCGCTGGTGGCGATCAGCAGGCTGCCCGCCACCAATGCCAGTTTTTTCAACAGTTTCATGCTCATTGCTCCTTGGAAAAGAACGATCGTTCTTAAAACAAGCCCAGATTCTGGAGGGTTTTGCCCGGACCCATCCAAGGGTAAACACCTTGTTGGGGGCGGCGCGCGATCGCTTTCACCGGATTGGTAACCAATCCCAGCGCGTTCTTGGGCGCAGCAACGCTTTGCTACACTTCCACCCATGTTCATCCACCGCACCACCACTGCAGGTTGCCACGACCGGGGAGCCTGGCCCTGGCGTACGCCCGCTACCGTGCGTATCTGAGCGCGCAGCTGCCTGCGCACCCGCGCCTTCCCTGGTGGAGGCACAGGCCTGAATGAACACAGCCGCGCCTTTGCGGCTGCCCCGAGCTGGAGGCTCTTTCCGTGATGACCGAATCCGAATTCAACGACCTGGCGCAGCAGGGCTACAACCGTATCCCGCTGGCCGCCGAGGCCTTTGCCGACCTGGAAACCCCGCTGTCGCTGTACCTGAAGCTGGCCCACGCCGATGGCGGCGGCTCCTGCAGCTTTCTGCTGGAGTCGGTGGTGGGTGGCGAGCGCTTCGGCCGCTACAGCTTCATTGGCCTGCCGGCGCGCACGCTGCTGCGGGCCCGCGGCTTTGGTGCCGAGGCCACCACCGAAGTCGTGACCGACGGCCAGGTCGTCGAGACCGCGCGGGGCAATCCACTGGATTTCGTGGCGGCCTACCAGCAGCGCTTCAAGGTGGCGCTGCGCCCCGGCCTGCCGCGCTTCTGCGGCGGGCTGGCCGGCTATTTTGGCTACGACACGGTGCGCCACATCGAGAAGAAGCTGGCGCACAGCTGCCCGCCCGACACGCTCGGCTGCCCCGATATTCTGCTGTTGCAGTGCGAAGAACTGG
>DASWYJ010000173.1:0-3972 GCA_036405035.1 Burkholderiaceae bacterium | reverse complement strand
ATTTCGAGGAAACGGTGGAAGACAAGCTCTGGCAGCCCACCTTCATCTGCGAGCACCCGACCGAAATTTCGCCGCTGGCCCGGGCCAGTGACACGCGCCCCGAGATCACCGAGCGCTTCGAGCTCTACATCACCGGCCGCGAGTTCGGCAACGGTTTCAGCGAACTGAACGATGCCGAGGAACAGGCCACGCGCTTCCAGTCGCAGGTCGATGCCAAGGACAGCGGCGACGACGAAGCCATGTACTACGACCACGACTTCGTGCGCGCGCTCGAATACGGCATGCCACCCACCGGCGGCTGCGGCATCGGCATCGACCGGCTGATGATGCTGCTGACCGACAGCCCCAGCATCCGCGACGTGATTCTGTTCCCGGCCCTGCGCCGCGAAGGCTGACCGGGCAGGCCGGCGCCTCTCAGCGCTCGGGCTTGATGGCGCCGCAATCCGCGGCCAGCCATTTGCCGGACTGGGTCATCTCCACCTGGTCCGGTTTACCGTCCACCACGGTCTTGACGACGAACGTACCGTCATAGGCCTTCGGGCTGCTGAACTGCAGCGTGCCCTCGCCGCTGGAAGGGGGTTCGCCCCGGCCGCCCTGGCAGCTGAACGACACCTTGACCGTATTGGCACCGACACGCTGCACCTTCTGCGTGCAGCCTTCCCGCTGGGGAATGCTGTCGAGTTCGGCCTGCTCCTTGGTGATGCACACCTTCACGCTGTTGCCCTTGGGGCCCATGCTAACCCCCTGCCGAGCCAGCATCTGCTCCACCATCTTGCGCTGCTCGGGCGGCAGACTGGCCATTTGCTGCTGCATCTGTGCCATGGCGCTTTCCGTCTTCCCACTCTGGCTTTTCATCGTGAAGCTGTGATCCCACAGGCCCGGCTGCATTTTCTGCTGCTGGGCGGTGGCGGCACTGGCTGCCAGCAGGCAGGTGCCGGCGAGCATGGTGGCAATCGGGGTGGTGAATCGCATGGCACGGTCTTTCTGCAACAAGCCGGGCGGCAGCCCGGCGGAAGGAAGCGGGTGAAATAATACCAACCCGCATGGAAATGCGCCCGCGGCGCCCGGCTTACAAGGCTTTTATGGCCCTGGCCAGCATCCCTACACACGTTTAAGCTATGAATACAGGAGCATCCGTCTCCTTGCGCTACCTCGCGGGATACCCCGGCCCGGTGCTGGAGCAGGTACGCCATGTGCTGGCGCAGGGCACACTGGGCCGATTACTGCAGCACAAGTACCGGCAGCTGCACCAGGTGCGCACCGACAGGGCGCTGTATGACTATGTGGTGGCGCTGAAAGACAATTTCCTCCGGGGTGCCGCGCCGCTCAGCAAGGTGGTGTTCGACAGCAAGCTGCATGTCATCCAGCACGCGCTGGGTACACACACCACCGTGTCAAGGGTGCAGGGCAGCAAACTCAAGGCCAAGCGTGAGATCCGCATTGCCACGCTGTTCAAGGAAGTGCCGCCGGAATTCCTGCGGATGATCGTCGTGCACGAGCTGGCGCACCTGAAGGAAAAGAACCACGACAAGGCCTTCTACCAGCTCTGCCTGCACATGGAGCCGGACTACCACCAGTTCGAATTCGATCTGCGGCTCTACCTCACCCACCTGGAGCAGGTAGGGCCGCTGGCTTGGCCCGCCAGCCCGTAGCGGGCTACGGCACCAGCCCCAGCGCGTGCATGTAGGCCGGCTCCACCATCAGCGCATCCCAGTCGGGTGCGGGCTGGCGCGGCAGCAGGGCCAGCCGGCGCTGCTCGCTGGACTCCAGCATCTCCCAGTGCCCCTTGAGCTGGGCCTCGGACAGGCCGTCCAGCAGTTCATCCACCGCCCTGCCCTCGCCCACGCTCTGGTTGCACAGCAGCACCATGTCGCAGCCGGCATTGAGCGCCGCCACCGCCGCCTGGGTGTAGCTGACCTCCACACCGTCGATCAACCGCGCGCCGGCCATGCTGAGGTCGTCGCTGAACACCGCGCCGCCAAAGCCGAGCTGGCCGCGCAGAATGATGTTGAGCCATTTTTCCGAGAAGCCGGCCGGCCGTGCATCCACCTTGGGATAAATCACATGCGCCGGCATCACGCTGGTCAGCACCGTGTTGAGCCAGTCGTAGGGGGCGGCATCGTCGGCCAGGATCGCCTTCAGGCTGCGCTTGTCGACCGGAATGTCGGTGTGCGAATCGGCCTTGACGAAGCCGTGCCCCGGGAAATGCTTGCCGCAGTTGGCCATGCCGGCCTGCAGCAGGCCGTGCATCAGGCTCTTGGCCAGCAACGCGGCCACGCGGGGGTCGCGGGCGAAGGCACGGTCGCCAATGACGCTGCTGCCTCCATGGTCCAGGTCGAGCACCGGGGTGAAGCTGAAATCCACGCCACAGGCCCGCAGCTCGACACCCAGCACATAGCCGCAGGCGGTGGCGGCATTGGTGGCGGCCAGCGCATCCTGCAGCCACAGATCACCCAGCGCGCGCATCGGCGGCAAATGGGTGAAACCGTCGGTACGGAAACGCTGGACCCGGCCGCCTTCATGGTCCACACAGATCAGCAGGTCGCGACGGACCTTCTTGATCTCGGCACACAGTGCGGTGAGTTGCGCGCGGTCCTGCCAGTTGCGGCCGAACAGGATCACGCCGCCCACCAGCGGGTGCTTCAGGCGCTGGCGATCGGTCTTGCTCAGGCGCAGGCCGGGGACGTCGATGATGACGGGAGAGTGCATACAAGTTCTTGTCAAGGAGGTGAGGTTTCGCTACCAGGAGGCAGCGCTCCGCGCAGCGGTGGAGTATCGGTGTTATTTTTTTCGACGACGACGAAGCTCGCCGCGTAGTCGGTCTCGTCGGTCACGCTCACATGGGCGGTCAGGCCCCGGGCGTCGAACCAGTCTTTCAGGCCACCGTGCAGCACGATGGCCGGTTTGCCGCTGGGCAGTTTGCCGATCTCGCAGAGCCGCCAGGTCATGGGCATGCGCATGCCCATGCCCACGGCCTTGCTGAAGGCCTCCTTGGCGGAGAAGCGGGTGGCCAGGTAGCGCACACCGCGCTCGGGCCAGCGCTTGCTGCGCGCCTGCCAGGTGGCGAGCTCGCCGTCGCTCAGAATCTTGCGGGCAAAACGCTCGCCGTGTTTGTCGAGCGAGGCCTGGATGCGGCGGACATCGCAGATGTCGGTACCGATGCCGTAGATCATGTCCGGAGACAGTGCAGGTAGTCCGTGACGGTCGCGGTGTAGCCCAACTCCAGCGCGTCGGCAATCAACGCGTGGCCAATCGACACTTCCGACACGCCCGGCACCTGCTGTACGAAGGCGGCGAGGTTGTCGCGGTTCAGGTCGTGACCAGCATTGACGCCGAGGCCGGCATCGAGCGCGGCCTGCGCTGAGGCGGCGTAGCGGGCAAGCCGGGTAGGCTGATCGGGTGTGCCCCAGGCCTGCGCATAGGGCTCGGTGTACAGCTCCACCCGGTCGGCGCCCACCGCTCTGGCGGCGGCCATGGCTTCGGGCAGCGGATCCATGAACAAACTCACACGCACACCCAGGGACCGGGCCTCGGCCACCAGCGGGCGCAGGCGCTCGGCGTCGGCCGGGAAATTCCAGCCATGGTCGCTGGTGAACTGGCCTTCGCCGTCGGGCACAAAGGTCGCCTGGTGGGGGCGAAACTCGCGCACGAAATCCATCAGGTTGTGGAAGGGGTTGCCTTCGATGTTGAATTCGCGGTCGGGCCAGCTTTTCAGCAGCGCCGCGAGGTCGGCCACGTCGCCGGCGCGGATGTGCCGCGCGTCGGGCCGGGGATGGACGGTGATGCCGTGTGCGCCCGCCTGCAGGCACAGGGTGGCGGCGCGGGTCACGCTGGGAATGCCCAGGTGCCGGGTGTTGCGCACCAGCGCCACCTTGTTGAGGTTCACGGACAAGGCCGTACGCGCAGAGAGGGAGGTAGAAGCCATGGATTCAGAGGTTTTGCAGATCCATCATCATCTGCCGGGTATTGAGG
>DASWYJ010000172.1:0-16680 GCA_036405035.1 Burkholderiaceae bacterium | reverse complement strand
GCCAACCGCGCGGCGATCCGCCGTGCCAGCCAGCAGGCGCGCAACAGCATGCGCGAGCTGGACCGTGGTGCGATCGACAAGCTGCTCACGCTGTACGAGGACACCGCCGACCAGGTGCGTGCCGCCATCCGCGCCGCCGGCGATGCCGAGGACCGGGTCTCGCTGCAGCAGCTGCGGCCCCTGCTGCGGCAGATCGAGGACCTGGTGGCAACCCTCGGCGACCAGCGCAATGCCCTGCTGTCCGGCCAGCTGCAGGACGCCGCCCAGCTCGGCACACGCCCCTACACCGCCCAGGGCGTGGCTGCCACAGGGCTCGATGCCCAGGCCGTACTCGACAGCGCCGCGGCCATGCGCATCAACGAAGCAGCGGTGCGGTTTGTGCAGGAGTTCCAGGCAGATGACCTGCGGCTGAGCGACCGCCTGTGGCGGCTCGACCAGGGCGCCCGCGAAACCCTTGGCCGTGCCATTGGCGAAGCCGTGGTGAAGGGCTGGGACGCCAGCCGCGCCGCAGCCGATCTGGTGTACAACGGCCGGCCCGTTCCCGCCGACCTGCGGCAGCGCATGGCCGGCAGCCAGGTGGACCAGCTGGTGCGCGCGGCCGACCTGCTGGTGGACGGCAACGATGCCGAGGTGTGGAAAGCCCAGCGGGTGTTTCGCACCGAGCTGAACCGCGCGCACGGGGAGGCCTACATGGCTGGCGGGGAAAAGGCCGCGGGCTTTGCCGGCTGGCGCTTCCTGCTGAGCCCGATGCACCCCAAGCCCGACATCTGCGACCTGCTGAGCGCGCAGAACCTGCACGGCCTGGGCCCCGGCGTGTACCCCACCCGGGAGCAGACACCGTGGCCGGCGCACCCCAACACGCTGAGTTTTGTGGTGATCGTGTTCCAGGACGAAATCACCGAAGCCGACCGCGCTGGCAAGCAAACCACGCTGGACGCACTGGCGGGCCTGTCAGCCGAAAAGCGGGCTGGCGCGTTGGGTCAGACCAAGGCCGCATATTTTGACCGTGGCCTGCTGACCACCGGCATGGTGCGCAGCCCGTTGCGGGCCATCGAGCAGCGCATCGAGCGGCAGGCGCAGCGCGCCGGCACCGTGCACCCCCAGGCCCTGCCCCGGGCGCGCGATGCGGTGGTGCCCCCCGACAAGCTGCTGCGCTACGCACTGGATCCCAACCACTACCGCGGCACGCACAAGGCGCTGGTGTTCGAGCGCGCGCTGGGCATCACCCGCGAGAACTACCAGCTGCTGGCCGATCAGTTGGCCCAGGGTGCCAGCAGCCGCCCCGCCACGTTTGTGGGCGCGAACCGCTACGGCGGCACGTACCGCGTGGACATCCCCGTGACCGGCCCCGGGGGAAGTGCTATTGTGCGAACCGGCTGGATGGTGGAGCCCGGCAAACCGCCCCGCCTCACCACCGCCTTTGTGAAGAAGTGACCGACCGATGAAGTTCACCGACCTCGATGTAGTGACTGCGCTGATCGCCATGCCAGCGGCTGGCATCGCCGTGGGCGCAGTGGGCACCATCGTGGACGTGTTCGATACGCCCGAGGGCTACCTGGTGGAATTCTCGGACGGTACTGGCGCCACGCTGGCCACGGAAGTCTTTGCGCCCACGCAACTCGAACCCTTCACGCCAGCCGGCAGCAGCCGGTAAACACAGCGGCCATCGATGGCCCTTTTTTTGTCCGCCTAGAACTTCAATGATGCGCCCGTGCGGTTGGACCGCAGAGGGCTGTCATGAAGATTTCCACCATTGCATCCGCCGTGCTGGCCTGGACAGGCTGGCACCGCAGCGCCGCGCAACCGCGTGGCCGGATCATTCGCCTGAGTGAAGACGACAAGGACACACCTGGACTGGTGCGCTTCCTGTCGCAGGCGATTGAGCTGGCTGACGGGGCCAAGCAATCGTGGGTCACGGTCACCCGGACGGGTGAGTTCACGGACCCGCGCTACGGAAAATTCAAGATCACGCTGGCCATGCTGCAGGAGATGGTGCGCAACTTCGAGGGCCGCACGCTCGGGCAGGACGTGTTCCTGGACGTGGCCCACCGGCACAGCGATGGGGCAGCGGCCAAGTTCCTGCAGCTCAAGGTGGAAAACGGCAAGCTGCGCGCCCTGGTGGAGTGGACGCCTTTCGGTACCGACGCTGTGCGAACCCGCGGCTTCGTGTACCTGAGTGCCGAATTCCACGAGCAATTTACCGACAACGAAAAGGGCGCGGCCCATGGCTGCGTGCTGCTGGGCGCCGGCCTCACTACCCGCCCGGTCATCAAGCACCTCGACCCGGTGGTGCTGAGCTTTGACGACAACGACCACGACACCCCGGTGCGGGTGGCGATTTCTACCCAACTTCTACGCGAACTCACGGAGTCTTCCATGGACAATTTTCTGAAACTGCTGTCGGATGCCCTCATTGCCCTGGGCTTTTCCGATACCACCGCCAAGCCCCTGCTGGACGCTGCAAAGCCGCAGCTGGAAGCGGTGAAGACGGACGAAACCAAGGCCCTGGCCGTGGTGGAGAGCTACAAGGCCGCCGGCGCAACCGCGCTGGCCCAGGTGAAGGCACTGGGCGCCGACCCCAAGACTGTGACCATCCAGCTCTCGGCACCCACCCCGACAGTGGACGTGGCTGGCGAAGTGGCCAAGCAGCTGGCGCAGCGCGAGGCCGATGCCGCCACCGCCAAGGCCACGCTGGCCGGCCGCCTGAAGTTGCTGAGCGACAAGCTGGGCGAAGACAAGACCCTCACCCCTGAAGGTGTGGTGAAGCTGGCCGCTGAAGTCGCGCCCATGGTGCTGGCCAACAGCACCGACGAACAGATTGCCGCGCTGGCCACCATGCAGCTGGCGCACTGGAACCAGCTGAGTGCCGCCACCAAGCTGGCCAGCCTGGGCTTCAACCCGGTAGGCGGATCCGTGCACATCAGCGTGGACGGTGGCAACAGCATCAAAGCCCTGCAGGCCGAGATCGACAAACGCCTGGGCATGACCAGCGAGACCGATGCCCGCCGCTTTGCCAAGACCGGCGGCAAGCTGCTGCCGGAAAACAAGGCCTTTGCCGAGAAGGCGCTGGCCCAGTTTGACGGGCTGCACGGCGGCCAGCTCGATGCCGAGCACAAGGCCCTGGCGGCCGGCACCGGCAACATCAGCGACGTGCGGGTGCCGGTGATCGCCGAGCGCACGGTGTTGCGGGAAGCCCTGTACAACCTCACCAGCCTGAATTTCGTGAACGTGGGCACGGCGCCGTATGCGAACGTGATCACGATTCCGTACAGCTACCGCGACACCAGCGCCGCCGGCGTGAACGCGCTGCGGCGCTACGAATCGCAGGGCATCCGCCGCGCCGGCGTGATCCAGACGCATGAGGAAGCCCGGCCCATCCCGCAGAAGCTGGCGATGCGCATCAGCGCGGAAATGCAGCTGCTCATGAGCGCCAGCATCATCGACTGGGACCCGCTGGCAGAGAACGTGCGCAACATCATCCGCATCGTGGGCGAAGACACCGAGGCGATCAACATGAACGAGATC
This sequence comes from Burkholderiaceae bacterium, assembly GCA_036405035.1. GTDB lineage: Bacteria > Pseudomonadota > Gammaproteobacteria > Burkholderiales > Burkholderiaceae_C > PCRC01. The sequence continues at coordinate 13,155 of DASWYJ010000172.1, read as the reverse complement.
GTGAACGCCAGCGACGAATACGCGGTAACCGCCATTGCCGACACGCTCACCGCCCAGGTGAACGGAACCAACAGCGTGTTTGTGACCACCAAGTTTCCGGTGGTGCGTCCCCGCAAGGTGTACGACCTGCAGGGCACCCAGGTGGGCAGCACGGTGAACCCGCTGGTGATCACGCTCAACAGCGTGGCCCGCAGCGAATACCAGCTTCCGGCCGATGGCAGCGCGCTGCCCTCCGGGCTGTACTACATCATGGACTACAACCTGGGTGAATTCCGGTTTGTGAGCGAGCTCGGGGCCCCCGTGGTGCCCACCAATGGCTGGGCGCTCACGGTGGCCGGCTTTGCCACCACGAACGCGGTGAAGTTCGACACCGACGCGGTGACCGATGAAAAGATCGGCGACCGGTACGACCGCCTGCTCACGGCCATCGGTGGCCGCAAGGTGGTGGTGGGAACCGACCGCTTTTACAACCCGGACATGGTGCTGATGAGCGGCGCGGTGGACAACGCGCTGAGCCAGGCCACCAGCTTCACGGCCAACGGTGCCCGCAATGGCACCGGCCTGAACAGCGACGGCAGTGTGGGCACCACCAAGGGGCTGGCCACCTGGAACCCCACGGCGCCCGGGCTGCAGCTGGCCGACACCCGGATCATCGTGGGCGAACGGGGCAATACCCGCTTCCGCATGGTGAAGCCATTTGCGATGAACCCCATCGAGCAGGCCCGCGACAGCAACGGCAACTTCACCGACCAGCGCGAGGCTTTCGGCACGCAGTTTGTGCTGAGCCACACGCCCACGCAGCTCAAGGCCGCCACCAGTTCGATCATCGTGTACAGCGCCACGGGCCGTGCAGCGCGCGCTGGCTAACAGGAATATCCCCCCGCCGAAGCCGTAGCCCCCCGGCCAGCCTTGCGTGCTGGCCGGGTGTACCGGAGGCAGGGGCCACCAGGACACCCCATGAAAAAGTACATCGAGAACACCGGCCGGAATGTGATTTTTGCCGGCGGCAAGATGATCCCGCCCGGCGAAGGCCGCGAGATCGACGTGCCCGACATTCAGGCCGAGGCCACCGGCGAACCGCTGCCCGACACCGACGCCCCGCTGCTGGAGCTGCTGAAGGTTTCAGTGAGAGCCATTGCCGACCAGCTGGCCGAGCTGGGCGATGGCGCCCTGGAACGCATGGCCGTGCTGGAAAGCCAGACCGAGACGCCGCGCAAAACGCTGCTGACCGCCATCGACGCCGAGCTGCTGCGCCGCGCCAATGAAGCGCTCGAGAAGGCAGAAGCCATCAAGGAAGCGACGGAAGGCCTGGCGGCCGCACGCGCTGCCCTGGCTGCGGAGACCGACCCGGAGAAGCAGGCGGAGCTGCAGCACCAGGTGGCTGAGATGGAGGCCTTCGTGGCCGAGCTCGGCATTGAACAGCCCAAGGACTGAGGGGCACACCGTGGCTGGAAGCATGGGCCGTGATGACCTGGTGGCCGACCTGAAGCTGTCGATGAACGACTCTGCCAGCGTGTTCAAGGCCGCTGACGATGCCGATTTCGTGCGCTTCCTGGACAACGCGCTGGCCGACATGGCGCACAAGCGCCCCCGCACCAAGCTGGCCACCCTCACCCTGGCGCAGTTCCAGAGCACCTACGCGCTGGCCGGCTACACCGATTTCATCGACTACAAGACCCACATCTGGGGCGAAGGCCGGCAGGTGCCGCGCTACTGGGAGCCGGGCTATCCCGGCGCCCTGCCACGTATCGCGGCGATGTGGGACGGCACGCTGTGGAGCCTGGTGCTGGATCCGGCGCCCACCTGTGTGCAGATCCAGGTGCTGGGCAGCGCTTTCAAGCTCTGGTATTTCGCCCGCCACAGCATTGCCGCCGACGCGGCCGACACCACCGTGGCGCCGGCCGATCGCGCGCTGCTGCTGCTGCGTGCCCAGGCCGAGGCCATGCGCGAGCTGGCCCTGCGCAACATGCACAAGCCGGTGCAGCTGCGCGACGGCTTCAGCGGCGTGGCCCGCAACAGCACGCCGCCGGCACTGTACGAAACGCTGCTGAAGATTTTCCGGGAGAGCCGCTGATGGCCAGCACCGTGGACACCCGCAAGCTGGAGGTGAGCCTGGCCGCGCTGGGCCCGGACACCGAGAACGCCCTGGTGGCCGAGCTCAACACCGTGGCGCAGCTGTTTGCCCGCGGCATGAAGCTGCGGGCTGCGAAATACCGCAGCATGCTGGCCAACTCGATCAACGTGCACGAAACCGGCCCGCTGATGCGCGAGATCAAGCCCGGCGCGGCCTACGCCCTGGCGCAGGAGAAGGGCGTGAAGCCAGGCGGCAAGGGCCTGCCCCGATTCTTTGACCCGGCCAGCGCCGGCATCGTGGAATGGCTGCGTGGCCAGGCCTTCCGCGGTCGCGCCACGCCGCGCCGGTTTTCTGGTGCGGCCATGGCGCAGAACCTCGAACTGCGCGACCGCTACGAGGGCCTGGCCTGGCACATCCGCCACAAGGGTGTGAAGGCCACGCCGTTTGTGGAGCCCACGTTTCGCGCGCTGGAGCCCGTCGCCCGCGTGCGCCTCATTGCCGCCGCGCAGGCCGCCATGAAGGCCAGCGCTGCCGCCCATGGAGGCACAGCCACATGAGCGCACTGGACAACCAGAACCCGGTGCAAGACGCCATTGTGGCCAGCCTGGCGGCCAAGCTGCCGGCGCGGCACGTGCAGCGCAGCCTGCTGCTGGACTACACGCTGGAAGACCAGGCCCGCCTGAAGGCCGGCATCGTGTGTGTGGTGAGCGAAGGCGGCGGCAACTTTGCCAACTACCGTGGCCGCGAAGGCGACCTGGGCAGCACCAACGTGCGGCTGGTGGGCTTCATCCAGGTGGAAGCCGACGCCGCGCCGGAAGAGACAGAGAAGGCCGAGCTGCTGCTGCTGGCCGAACTGCTGGGCTGGATCCACGAGCCCGGCGACCGCGCCCTGCTCGCGCCGGTGGATGCCATCTACCCAGGCGACTGGCAGCAGAGCAAGCAACTCGAACACCCGTACGGCTGGCTCACGCTGGCCCTGGATGTGCGCTAACCCACCACCCGAAGGAACCCCCATGTCGAAAACTCCCAAGCCTGAAGCGTTGCCCACCACGGAAGCGCAACCCACCGAAGCCGCGGCACCGGCGGCGCCCGCTGCGCCGGAGCGTCAGCCCATGGCCATGCCCAAGGGCGGCTGGCCGCCCGATGAATTCAGCGGCATCGGCGGCGAATTCATCCGCGACCCTTACACCGGCAAGCGCTCGCGCAAACCGGGCACCGAGCCGCCACCGCCCACGCCCGGCCCCGCGCCGGAAGCCGCCACCTGACCCGCCACCACTGAAGGGGAAATGCCATGAGCAAGTCGATGAAGAACATGATCCTGACCGCGAAGAAGCAGGTCAGCCAGGGAGTTGATCCCGTACCGACGCCGGCGGCCAATGCGATGCTGGTCCGTGCGCTTGCGCCCAAGCCGATTTCCGTGGAGTTCCTCGAGCGCAACAACATCCGCGCCAGCCAGGGCACCACCGGCAAGCTGTCGGCTGGCGTGCACCGCGTGTTCGAGTTCGAGCACGAACTGGCCGGCTCGGGCGTGGTGGCCACGGCGCCCAAGTGGGGCGTGCTGCTGCACGGCTGCAAGTTCCAGGAAACCGTGACGCCGGCCACGAACGTGGTGTATTCGCTGATCAGCTCCCTCGTGCCACGGCTCACCCTGTACGGCTACCTGGACGGCATCCTATGGAAGATGGTGGACGCCTGGGGCACCGTGAGCTTCGAGCTGAACGCCAAAAGCATCCCGGTGGCGAAGTACCGCTACCTGGGTGAGTACCAGACGGCGGTGGATGCCGCGTTCCCCACGACGGAGGATTACAGCGGCTTCATCAAACCCGTCACGGTGGGCAAGCTGAACACACCGAGCTTCACTTTCCACGGCCATGCGGGTGTGATGTCGCAGCTCAGCATCGACGTGGGCAACGAACTGAGCTACCGCGACCTGGTGCAAGGCGGTGGACCCCACAGCCCGGACCGCACCGTGACCGGCTCCACCACCTTCGAGCTGCCCAGCATTGCGGACAAGAACTGGGGTGAAGTGGTGCGCCTGAACAGCGAGGGCGCGCTGCAGCTGGTGCATGGCAACGTGGCCGGAAACATCATCCAGTTCGATGTGCCGAACGCGCAGATCACCGGTGAGCCCACGATCAACGACGACAACAAGGTGGCCATGATCCAGCTGCCCTTCAGCGGCAACCTGAACGCGAAGAACGACGAACTGTCGATCACGCTGACCTGAACCCCCACACCTGCAGGAGAAAAGAACATGCCATTCAAGCGCGCACTGAGCGAGACCTTCAAGCACAAGGTGGTGGTGAACATCGCCAACGAAAAGGGCGGCTACGACCAGAACGATTTCATCGGCATTTTTCAGCGCACGCCGTCTTCTGAGCTTGACGAACTGCGCACGCTCAAGACTGACGAGTTGGTGCGCCGCAAGCTCGTGGGCTGGCAGATGACGGATGCCGACTCGAAAGAGCCCGTGCCTTTCAGCACGGATGAACTGGAGACGCTGATGCAGATCACCACCGTGCCGCTGGCCATCTGGGTTGCTTTCTGGGACGGCGTGAACGGGCAGAAGCAAAAAAACTTCTAGACGCTGCGCGGCACTGGGCCCAACCGCCACCCCCGCGCCCGCAGCAGCGCTGCCAGGTGGATGCGAACGTGCTCGAAGGCCTGCGGCGGATGGGGTGGAGCCAAGCGGCGATCGATGCGTTCGAGAAGGCCAACACCCCTGCGGATACCGCCCCACCCCCGGCAGAGGAATTCGAGGTGTGGCACGACAACTGGGACATGGCGATGTTTTTTCTGCGGGTGGCATCGCAATGGGAATACCTGCTGGTGCCCGTGGGTCTGGGCGTGATGCTGGGCCGGCGCAAGGGCCTGAATTTTGCCGGCTGTGAAGCGGCAGCGCGTGGCCTGGGGCTGCGCTGGCGCAAGGTGTTTGTGGACCTTCAAGCCATGCAGGACGCGGTGCTGGAGGTCGACAGGGAAACCCGGATCGCAGAACGCGACACAAACTGAGGTGGTGCAGTGGCTGTTTCTTTTGACCTGTTGATTCGCATCGGCGCCGAGATTCGTGATTTCAAGAAGGGCATGGCCGATGCGGTGCAGGCCGCGAGGGACGGCGGGAAAGCCGTGGCCGATGCCACCAAGACCACCGATGATGCCCAGCAGAAGCTGAAGGATGGGCTTTCCAGCCAGGCCCGGGCCGTGGTGGATGGTGCTTCGAAGTTTGCGCTGCTGAGCACCGGTGCCCGCGTGGCGGCCACAGGCATCGGCCTGGCAGCTGCAGCGGCATTGGCCTATTCGGTTGCGGCGTACAAGGGAGCAGAGGAAGCCGCCCGCCAGGCCGACGCCCTGCTGCTCACCGGCAACGCTGCCGGCCTGGTGAGCGGCCAGCTGAATGCCACCGCGCGCGAGGTGGCCAACCAGATCAATGGCCAGACGGCCCAGGTGCGCAGCATTGCCGAAACCCTGACCGCCAGCGGCCAGGTCAGTGCGCAGGCGCTGGGCAGCATGAGCAAGGCGGTGGCGCTGGTGGCGCGGTTCAGCGGGCAGACCCGCGAGGCCGTGGCCAAGGACTTCGCCGGCATGGCCGATGGTGTGGCCAAGTGGGCGGCCAAGCACAACGAGCAGTACCACTTCATCACCTACGCCCAGTACGAGTACATCAAGGGCCTGGAGGATGCGGGGCAGAAGCAGCGCGCCATGCAGGAAACCAGCGAACTGCTGAGCAAGCACCTGGGCGGCGACCTGACGCAGAACCTCGGCACCGTGCAGCGCCTGTGGGTGAGCGTGGGTAACGCAGCGAAGAACGCCTGGGACCGCTTCCTGGACGTGGGCCGCGAGAAAACGGCGGCTGAAAAGGTTGCCGATGCCGGCGAAGCGCTGCGGGCTGCGCAGGCGCGGCTGGAGACGGTGAAGCGCACCGGGCAGTTTGCAGGCGGTACGGGCGCACAGGACGCGCTGAACAAGGCCCAGCTGCTGTATGAACTGGCGGTGGAGTCGCAGGCCGCGGAGAGCAAGACTGCCGCACTCAAGGCCGTATCGGCGCAACGGGAGCAGGCCAAATTCCAGTGGGGTGCACTGGTTGAGAAAAGCCAGAGCAAACAGCTGCAGCTGCAGGAAGCGATTGCCAAGGCCACGCGCACGGCCGACGAAGCCGGCATCACCGATCTCGCGCAGCGAAAGCAGGTCATAGACCACCTGACGAAGCAGTACCTGGGCAGCGGCACGGGCAAGGTCAGCGGCCTGGAGAACCAACTCAATGCCGAGCTGGCGGTGTACGAGGGCTATGCCCGGGAGCGCGCGGCGATTCTTGCCAGCGCGGAGAAGTCTGCCGAGAGCCAGCGCCGGCAGGGTGTGCTGAACGAGCAGCAGCTGGCCGACCAGTTGCACCAGATCCGGGATGCTGCGCTGCTGGACCAGATCGCCATTGCCGAAATGCAGGCGGACACTGCCGGCGGCAAGAAGCAGCTGGCAGCACAGAAGCGCTACCAGGCCGAGGTGGACGAACTGCATGCCAGGCGCCTGGCCAACGACCAGAGCCACGCCGACCGGCTGCGGGAGATCGACGCGGACCAGGCCCGGCGCATCAGCGACCGAAGCGAAGAGTGGGCGCGTGAAGGCGCGGCGGCAGAGCAGGCGCTGGCCCTGGAGCTGCGGCTGTATGGCCAGACGGCGGAGGCCCGTGCGGTGGCACTGGCGGGCATGAAGCTGGAGCAGGAAGCCGAGAGGCTGATCGCTGATGCGAAGAAGGCGGGCATACCGTTCAGTGAACAGCAGGCGGCCGCCATCCGCGCCGAAGCCGCAGCGCGCGGCCTGAATGCCAGTGCCGCTGCCGGTGAACGCCAGGCGATCGAGGGCGCACAGCAGCTGCGCGACGCGAACCAGCGGTATGCGGCCGAAAGCATCCTGGACGAAGAGGCGCGCGCCCGGGCGCTGCTGGAGATCGACGCCAATCTGTGGCGCCAGCGCATTGCGATGGCGGGCGAAGGCACCGAAGCCCAGAGGCGGCTGATTGCCGAATTCGACACCTGGTACCAGAACCAGCTCGACAAGCCGGAGCAGGACCGCTGGCGGGCCACGGTGGAGCGCTTCGGCACGACATTCCGCGACGGGTTCACCCGGTTGCTGGAGGGCGGCAAGGGCAAGTGGAAATCTTTCACCGGCTCGCTGGCCAACACGTTCGAGACAGAAGTGGCCGACCAGCTCTACCGCTTGCTGGCCAAGCCATTCGTGGTGAACGTGATCGCGAACCTTACTGCAGCGGGGCAGGCAGGGCAGGCGGCCGAGGTGGCCAATTCCCTCGCGGGTGGCGGCGGGGGCGGTGGACTGCTGGGCAACCTGGGCACCATAGGTTCACTCGCGTCAGGGGCGGGCCTTCTGGGTGCCGCAGGGCTGGGTTTGCAGGCCGGCTTTGGCGCGTTGGTGAGCGGTGGCCTTGCCGGTGTTGGCGCGGCCGTAAGCGGTGGCCTTGCCGCAATCGGTACGGCGACCGGTGCGGGCATAGCCGCCGGGCTGGGGACCATCGCGGGTGCGCTGGGCCCGATTGGCATTGCCGCCTATGCCATTTACACCCTCCTGAACAGCAAGAAGGGGGGGCCAAAGACCGAGTCGACGTTCGACACCGGTTATGCAAGTCTTGCGCGGCCGGGTAGCGACCCCACGACCGCCCGCCAGGTGTCCGAATCCATAGAAACCGCTTACCAGCAACTCGCGACAAGCCTGGGAATGGCGGTGGGGGATCTGGAAGTCGGGGTGTTCACTGCAATCGACTCGGCCGGCGATGCGATGACGCAGCTGCAGGTGGTGGCGCGGCAGGCAGGCCAGGAGATCTACAACCGTGGCGCGCGCCTCGGGGGGGATGGCACGGGCGCCACACCCGGTGGTATAGAAAACGTGGGGCGAAGCGAAGAAGAACTGCAGGCCGCCGTTACGGCGGAAGTGCAGCACGTGCTGCTGGCGGCCTTGCTGCAAAGCGGACTGGAACAGCGTTACAAGGACTTCCTGAAAGATGCCACGGACCTGAACGCGGCGGCCACCACGGTGGCGCAGGTGCGCCAGCTGGACATCGCGCTGCGCAACATCGGCGGGCCGCTGGCCAACCTGACGCAGCTCACGGTGGCCGCGGAAGTGGCGGCGGTGAACCGGCTCGGGGGCGTGCAGGCGCTGAACAGCTACTACCAGAACTTCTACACCCAGGCCGAACGCAATGCAGCGACCACTGCCCGACTGACGGAGGAGTTCACGGCGCTGGGCAAGGAAATGCCGACCACGCGGCTCGGCCTGCGCCAGATGATCGACGCGGAGCTTGAACTGGGAGAGGCCGGGATCACCACGGCAGCGCGGCTGATCAGCCTGGAGACGGCTTTTGCTTCAGTGGTGCCCGCTGCGGACGCTGCGGCAGATGCCATTGGCGGCACCGTGGCCACGCTGCAGAGCGTGTACGGCCAGTTCGATTCGCTGGCCGACCGGTTTTTGACCGATTCGGAGCTGCGCTACTACCGGGTGGCCCGGATCCAGCAGCAGCTGGCCGCCGGCGGCGTGAACCTGACGGCCGAGCAGATCAGCAACACGGACGTGGTGGGCTTCCGCTCCCTGCTGGCCGATGCGCTGAACGCGGGCACGCAGGATGGGCTCAACACCGCTTCGGTCCTGCTGAGCGTGGCGGATGCCTTCCTGGAGCTGCAGCCGGCGGCTGAGCAGTCGCTGGATTCGCTCAGGGACTATGGCCGTGGGCTGCTGGACTACGTGCGGGGGTTGCGCACCGGCAGCATGTCGCCGCTGAGCGCGCAGCAGCGCATGGGGGAGGCCTCGCGCCAGTACCAGGACACGCTGGCGGCGGCCCGAGGGGGCGATGCCGCCGCGCGCCAGCGCCTGCAGGGCGTGACCGACACCTTCCTGAGCCTGGCGCGCGAGTATTCGCCCGGCAGCTTTGGCCAGGTGTTCAACACCGTGCAGGCGGATCTGAGCGCATTCGGGAATTCGCTCGTGAACACCGCACAAACCGAGCTCGAGGCGCTGCAGAACCTGCCGGCCGGCATAGCGGAAGCGCTGGCGCCGCTGATCAACGGTGCCGGCTCGCGACCGGGCGACATCGATGCCGCGTACCGCGCCGCACTGGGGCGCCCGGCAGATGCTGCCGGCGCGGCGTACTACCTGCAGTCGGGCCGCACGGTGGCGCAGATCCGGCAGGAACTGAGCACATCGCCGGAGGGGCAGATTGCCGCCGCCTACCGGCAGCAGCTGGGCCGCGATCCCGACGCCGATGGGCTGGCCTTCTACCTGGCCGAGCTGCAGGGGGGGCGCAAGTCGATGGACCAGATCACCAAGGATCTGGCCTACGCCAAGGTGCACGGCTCACACGCCGATGGGCTGGACCGTGTGCCCTTTGACGGCTACGTGATGCAGGCCCACGTGGACGAGAAGCTGCTCAGCGCCGACAACGCGCGCCGGCTGGACACGCTGCTCGACATGGCCCCGGTGCTGGGCAAGTTCCAGAGCCGTGGCAACGATGATGCCCTGCGCCCCCTGGTGCAGGAGCTCAAGGCCCTGCGGCAGGAGGTGGCGCAGCTGCGGCAGCAGAACAACCAGGGCCATGCCATCAATGCCCAGGCCACGGCGGACAACACCAAGGCGGTTGCGGGGACCATCAAGGAAACGGCCAGCCGGAGTGCAATGCAGGGCCGGATTGCGCAGCGGGCGGTGCCAACATGACGGACGAAGATTTCCTGGCCTGGCTGGCATCGGCCACCAGCATCCGCGTGTTGCTGGCGGAAGCCACGGCCCTCATGGATGGCGTGGAAACCCCGCTGTACCTGGCCAGCCGGGCCTACAACACCGGCGCCGGCGACACGCCGGCCAACACGCCGTACCTGCCGCACATCAGCGGTGGCGGGGACATCACGGAAACACTGAGCCTGGACGGCCAGGCCAGCATCAGCTACGGCGATATCGAGATCGGCAACCCGGGCGGTGTGCGCGATCAATGGCTGGGATTCGTGTGGGCGAACCGCCCGATCCGCCTGTACATGGGCGACCCGCGCTGGCCGCGCGCAGATTTCCGGCTGGTGTTCGATGGCGTGGTAGCCGACATCGAGGCCCGCTCGGCCGAGGTGTTGAGCCTCGTGCTGCTGGACAAGCTCGACCGCCTGAACAACCCGCTGAGCGAGACGCTGCTGGGCGGCGACACCGCGAACAAGGACCGGCTGGTGCCCGAAACCTTCGGGGAGGTGCACAACGTGGAGCCCTTGCTGATCGATCCGGCCACGGGCACGTACCAGGTGCACGGCGCAGGGATGGAGGGCGTGATCGAGGTGCGGGACATGGGCGACGTGGCGGCCGCCACGGTAGACGCGGCTGCTGGCACCTTCACGCTGGACCAATCGCCCGTGGGCCAGATCACCTGCAGTGTGCAGGGCGACAAGACCGGGGGGACCTACCGCAACACGATCAGCGACCTCGTGCAGCTGCTGGCCACGCAGCGCGGCCCGGTGGCCACCCGCTTCGACGCCGGCGACCTCGATACCGCCAACCTGGATGCCTTCGCCGCGGCGCACCCGCAGCCCGTGGGGCTCTACGCCGCCGAGCGCAGCAACGTGCTGCAGGCCTGCCAGGACCTCGCGGGCAGCGTGGGGGCGCAGGTGGTGATGACCTCGCTGGGCCAGCTGCGGCTGGTGCAGATCGCCCTGCCCCCACCCGGCACGCCCGTTGCCGTGAGCGAGACGGACATGGACTACCACACGCTGGAGATCGTGGAGCGCACCGCGGTGCGGGCCACGAGCAAGCTGGGCTACTGCCGCAACTGGACGGTGCAGAGCAGCGGCCTGGCCGCAGGCCTGCCCGCCAGCAGCATGGACCTTTTCTCGCGCGAATGGCTCACGGCCAGCAGCACGGACGCCGCCGTGGCGGCGGTGTACCGGATCGACACGGAACCCCCGCAGCGCACTACCCTGCTGCTGCGCGAAGCGGATGCGCAAGCCGAGGCCCTGCGCGAGCGCGACCTGTGGAAAGAGCCGCGGCAGGTCTACCAGGCGCGCTACCGGCCCCACATGCTGCTCACGCAGCTGGGTGACCCGATCACCTTTACGCATGGGCGTTTTGACCTGGGCGCAGGCAAGACCGGCATGGTCGTGCGGATCCTGCGCCAGTGGCTGCAGGGACGCATCACCCTGGGGGTGCTTGCCTGATGGCCACGATCCAGAACACGCGGGATCTGCTGCTGCAGGCGACTGTGCCGCGCATCCAGCCCTACATCCTGCCGGCGAACACCACGATTCCGGTGGCCCAGGTGGAAGGGGCGGTGGAGATCACGCCCGGCGTGAACCTGACCGCGCCGGTAACGATGTTCCGTGTGAACCCGGGCGGCACGGCCTCACCGGGGAGCATCACGGTATCGGCAGAGCTGGTGGCGATATCGGGCAGCACGAGCTGGGCCGTGGTGGACGGCACGGCCACGCTCACCGGATCCGGAACCAGCCGCACGGTGGACTACGACGACATGGCCACCGACAGCATCCGGGTGCGGGTGGAAGTGACAGACGGCAGCCTGTACTTCGATGAGATCACGATCGTGAAGCTGTTCGACGGCCGGCGCGGCTCGATCAGCTTCCCCAGCCAGGTGGGCAGCGTGTGGGACGACGCCGTGGCCGATGCGCTGGTGCTGGCGGTGACCGGCTACCCCGACCGGGTGGTGGGCGACCAGCTGCTGATCACGAACTTCACCACCTTCGCAGAGACGCGGTACTGGGACGGCGCCGACTGGGTGCTGAGCACGGTCATCGTGGACGGCAGCAACGTGATCGACAGCACGCTGCCGCTGCTGAAGCTGGCGCCGGGCCCGTCGGCGACCGACGCGGATCTGCTGGGCTACACCTCGCTGCACATGGGCGACCAGTGGAACCCCAACCTGGCCGCCACCACCGGCTGGGCTGTGCGGGCCAATAACGCCACCGTGCACGCCATGGGACTGCTCCACACGGGGGGTGGCATCGGGCTGGTGGCGGCGACCAGCGGTGTGCTTTCCAGCAAGCCGGCCATCCTGGCTTACGGCGGCTACAACGCACTGGCGGACACGTGGACGCACATCGCCCGCATGGGCAGCGGCGCCCATGCGCTCTACCTGCAGGCGGTGGGCTACACCACGCTGATCATGGGCGATGAGGACTATGCGGCGGACATGACGCACAGCGGCGGCACCCATGTGCGGCTGGCCGATGACACCTATGCCCTGCGCATCCTGGACGGCACTTTCCGCTACGGCGCCGTGACGATCGATGAGCCGCCCAACAGTACGGCGTATTTGAACGGCGACGGCACCTGGCAGAGCCTGGACGTGGACACCGGTTCCTCCACCGCCACGCTGGTACTCAACAACAAGCCGGGCACCGCCACAAGCAACAGCTGGCTGGAGATCGAGATCGACGGGGATGACTACGTGATTCCCATCTGGCCCAGGACATGACACCATGACACCACAAGAACACCAGACCGCACTGATGCAGGCCCGCCGCCTGCTGCAGGACAACGCCGGCAACCGGCTGACACTCACCCTCATCGAGGGCCTGCTGCTGGGCCTGGGCGGGTTGCTGCAGCCCATGGTGGAAAAGCCCGCGCAGGAACCCGCGCAGGAGCCCGGGCATGGCTAACCTGCGGATCATCAGCGACAACGCGGCGGACCGGGCCACGATCGTTGCCAGCAGCACGGCCGGCAGCTACGGCGTGGCCAATCTGAAGAACGAGCTCAAGGGCGTGCCGCACCGTTCCGGCGGCACCAGCGTGAGCTTCACGCTGACCTGGCCGAATTTCCAGAGCGTGGGCGGGGTGGCCATACCCGCCTGCAACCTCACGGCCGACGCCACGATCCGGGTGCGTGCATGGAACGCGGAGAGCGGTGGCACGCTGCTGGCCGACACGGGGAACCTCTTTGCCTGCCCCGGTGCGAATGCGGGAGACCCGGACTGGACGGTGCCGCTCAACGCGAATGCCTTTGCGTTTGGCGGCGCCAGCAAAGCTGTGGCGTTTCTGAACGACCACTACGCGGTGAAGCGGGTGCAGATCGACCTGGTGGACACGCTGAACGCCGCCGG
>DASWYJ010000171.1:0-5903 GCA_036405035.1 Burkholderiaceae bacterium | reverse complement strand
ATCGGCCGCCATCGCGCTCAGGTTGGCGATGGTGTCGAGCAGCGACTCGCCCTTGCTGGCCGAGCTGCGCGCGATGTCGAGGTTGATCACATCGGCCGACAGCCGTGTGGCGGCGATCTCGAAGGTGGTGCGGGTGCGGGTGCTGTTCTCGAAGAACAGGTTGAACACGCTCTTGCCGCGCAGCAGTGGCACCTTTTTCACTTCGCGGTCGCTCACGCTGACGAAGTTGGCCGCCGTGTCCAGGATGTGGGTGAGGATATCCCGGGGCAGGCCCTCGATGGAGAGCAGGTGGACCAGCTCGCCGTTCTTGTTGAGTTGGGGGTTGCGTTTGTACAGCATCAGTAAGCCTTCCGCCGGGCCGCCCCAAGGACGGCTTGCGCCCCCTCGGGGGGCAGAGTGGCGGCAGCGCCGCAAATCTGGGGGTTCATGTTTGTTCCCGCACCTGCAGGCTGAAGCGGCCGGCATCGTCGCGCGCCAGCTCCAGCGATTGCGTGGCCGGCAGCTGGATGGCGGCGGCCACCACATCGGGCTGCACCGGCAGTTCGCGGCCGCCGCGGTCCACCAGCACCACCAGCTTCACGCTGGCAGGGCGGCCATAGTCGAAGAGTTCGTTGAGCACGGCGCGGATGGTGCGGCCGGTGTACAGCACGTCATCGAACAGCAGGATGTCGGCGCCGTTCACGTCAAAGCCGAGCTGCGTCTGCCCGCCGTCGGACAGGCCGCGCTGGGCGAAATCGTCGCGGTGCATCGCCGACGAAATGGTGCCGGCGGCACCGGCCAGGCCCAGGTCGCGCTGCATGCGTTCGGCCAGCCAGGCGCCACCGGAGTGGATGCCGACCAGCCGGGTACCCGGCACCAGCAGGGGCCGTACCGCGCGCAGCAGCTCGGCATAGAGCAGTTCTGCGTCAGGGGGCGTCGGTGCACCGGCAGGGCCGGCGCTGTGCGTGCTCATGGCAGGCTCCTCAGGAATTGCGAAAGAATGATGCAGGCCGAGGCGGCGTCGGCGTCGCGTGCGCCTTCCGCCAGCGCTTCGGTGGTGCTGTAGCGCTCATCGACCTCGAACACCGGCAGCCGGAAACGGCCATGCAGCTGACGGGCGAACTTGCGGGCCCGCTCGGTGTTTTCGTGGCTGGCGCCATCGGGGTGGAAGGGCACACCCACCACCAGCGCATCGGGTTGCCATTCGGCAATGCGGGCGGCGATGGGGACAAAGCGCGCATCGCCGGTGGCGCTGATCGTGGACTGTGGCTCGGCGCTGCGCAGCAGCCGGTTGCCCACTGCCACGCCAGTGCGTTTCTGCCCGAAATCAAACGCCAGAAAGGTTTGCAGGTGGGTGGGGACAGAGGGGGCGCTGGACATGGTGGCCGCTGCGGCGCTCATGCGTGCCCAGCCTCGGGTGACAGTGTCCAGGCCTGCAGGCCGAGCAGGGCCAGGGCCTTGTCGTAGCGTTGCGCCACCGGTGTGTCGAAGATCACCGCCGCGTCGGCGCCCACCGTGAGCCAGCTGTTGTCGGCCAGTTCGGATTCGAGCTGGCCTTCATCCCAGGCCGAATACCCCATCGACACCAGCACCCGCCGCGGGCCGGCACCGGTGGACAGCGCCTCCAGTACATCCTTGGAGGTGGTCATTTCCAGGCCGCCGGGGATCACCATGGTCGATGCGTAGGCGGCCTCGCCGGCCTTCGCGCCGGCCGACGACATGGCCTCGTGCAGCACAAAGCCGCGCTCGGTCTGCACCGGGCCACCCTGGTACACCGGGTCTTCCACCAGGTCGTCGCGGCGCAGCGGCAGCTCGACCTGGTCGAACAGGCGCTTGAGCTTGATGTCGCTGGGCTTGTTGATCACCAGCCCCAGCGCGCCGCGCTCCGAATGCTCGCAGACATACACCACACTGCGGGCGAAGGCCGCATCCTCCAGCCCCGGCATCGCGATCAGGAAATGATGCGTGAGGTTCATGGGGGCAGAATCAGCGGGCATGGGGCAATTTTAAGGGCGATCATGGAAAAAGAATTTGCCGCGGGGCTGGTGTGGTTTCGGCGCGACCTGCGCTGCACCGACAACGCCGCGCTCTACCACGCCCTGAAGCGCTGCCGCCAGGTGCACTGCGCGTTCGTGTTCGACACCACCATTCTCGATGCGCTGCCGCGCGCCGACCGGCGGGTGGAGTTCATCCGCGAATCGCTGGTGGCGCTGGATGCGGACCTGCGTGCCCTCGCCGGGCAGCCCGAAGCCGGCCTGATCGTCTGGCACGGGGCGGCCCGCGACGCGCTGCCCCGGCTGGCCCGGCAGCTGGGTGTGCAGGCCGTGTTTGCCAACCACGACTACGAACCGCAGGCGCTGGAGCGTGACGCCATGGTGCGCGGCGCGCTGGCCGAGGCCGGCATCGTGCTGGCCACCAGCAAGGACCAGGTGGTGTTCGAGTGCGACGAGGTGCTGACCCAGGGCGGCACGCCCTACGGCGTGTTCACCCCTTACAAGAACAACTGGCTGAAGAAGGTCGATGGTTTTTTCCTGTCGGCCTATCCGGTGGCGCGCTACGCCGCTGCACTGGCGCCGCGGCCCGAAGGCCTGCGCCTGCCGGTGCCCACGCTGCAGGCCATCGGCTTTGCGCCCACCAACCTTGCCAGCCTGAAAATCCCCACCGGTGCGGCGGGCGGGGAAGCGCTGCTGGCCGACTTTGCCGCGCGCATCGATGCCTACCAGGCCACACGCGATTTCCCGGCCATCAAGGGGCCGAGCTACCTGAGCGTGCACCTGCGTTTTGGCACCGTGTCGGTCCGGCAGCTGGCGTCCCTGGCGTGGCAGCGCCAGCTCGCCGGCAGCGCCGGTGCCGCCACCTGGCTCAGCGAACTGGTGTGGCGCGATTTCTATTTCCAGATCCTGCACCACTTCCCCCATGTTGCGCAGCGCGCCTTCAAGCCCGAATACGACGCCATTGCCTGGGAGCACGGCAAACACGCCGAGGCGCTGTTTGCGGCCTGGTGCGAAGGGCGTACCGGCTACCCGCTGGTCGATGCGGCGATGGCGCAGATCAACCAGACCGGCTACATGCACAACCGGCTGCGCATGGTGGTGGCAAGTTTCCTGGTGAAAGACCTCGGGATCGACTGGCGCTGGGGCGAGCGCTACTTTGCCGAGCACCTGAACGACTTCGACCTCGCGGCCAACAACGGCGGCTGGCAGTGGGCCAGCTCCAGCGGCTGCGATGCGCAGCCGTATTTCCGCATCTTCAACCCGGTGAGCCAGAGCGAGAAGTTCGACGCCGAGGGCAAGTTCATCCGCAAATACCTGCCGCAGCTGGCCGACATGCCGGCCGCCGCGCTGCACGCACCATGGACCGCGCGGCCCATCGACCTGCAGGCCGCTGGCGTGGTGCTGGGCCGCGACTATCCGGCTCCGCTGGTCGATCACGCCGCAGCCCGCGAAAAGACGCTGCTGCGCTATGCCGTGGTGAAGAAGCCGTTACATAAAAAGTAGCTACTGCGATAGCATTGACGCTGGCCAGCGGCTTGTTCGATGCCTGTTTTTCCTGGCGGAACCTTCAGGGCGCGGCCTCTGCCCTGGCGGCGCTGTACTGCCGCACCAGTGCCAGCAATGCGTCTTCGGAATAGGGCTTGCCCAGGTAGTGGTCGGCACCCAGCGCGCGTGCGTGGTCGCGGTGCTTCTGCGCGATGCGGGAGGTGATCATCACCACCGGCAGGTCGGCCAGACTGGTGTCGTTGCGGATGCTGCGCAGCAGATCGAAGCCGTCCATGCGTGGCATTTCGATGTCCGACAGCACCACCAGCGGCCGTTCGCCCTGCAGCAGCTTCAGCGCCTGCAGGCCGTCGGCCGCCAGCGCCACGCGGTAGCCCTCGCGCTGCAGCAGGCGCTGCGTGACCCGGCGCACCGTGACCGAGTCATCGACCACCAGCACCAGCGGCACATCGGACGCCGGTACGGCGCGGCCAAGCTGAGGCTGCCCGCTGCCGGCGGCAGACATCCAGCTGCGGGCCTGGGCGCCGTACAGCGCGGCCAGCGCCAGCGGGTTGTAGATGAGCACGATGGCGCCGGAAGCCAGCACCGTCATGGCGGAAAGGCCGGGCAGCCGGGCGAGCTGGACACCGAGGTTCTTGACCACCACTTCCTGGTTGCCCAGCACTTCGTCCACGTGCAGCGCCACGCGCTGGCCGGCGCTGCGCACCAGCACCACCGGGGTGGTGCGGCCCGCGCCTTCGGTGCTGCGCTGCGTGCTTTGCAGCAGGGCGCCCGCCCAGTAAAAGGGCACTTCCTCGCCGCCATAGCGGATGCTGCCGCTGGCATAGGCCTGCGCCAGCTCGGCCGGCGTGGTGCGGCGCACCAATTCCAGCACACCGGCGGGCACACCGATCGACAGGCTGCCCATGCGCAGCAGCACCACCTGCGTGACGGCCGTGGTGAGCGGCAGCACCAGCTGGAAGCGGGTGCCGCTGCCGGCGGTGCTGTGGGTTTCGATGCGCCCGCCCAGCGCGGTCACTTCGGCGCGCACCACGTCCATGCCGATACCGCGGCCGGCCAGCTCGGTGACCTCGGCCGCCGTGGAAAAACCGGGCTGCTGGATCAGGCCGGCGGCGGTGCTGTCGTCCAGCACGGCGCTGGCGTCCACCAGGCCCAGCGCTGCGGCGCGGCGCTGGATGGCCTGCAGGTCCAGGCCCTGGCCATCGTCCTCGAACTCGACCGATACGTCGTTGCCGTCCTGGCGGAGCCGCACGGTGATGCGGCCCTGGGCTGGTTTGCCGGCATCCAGCCGGGCCTGCGGCGGCTCGATGCCGTGCACCACCGCATTGCGCAGCAGGTGCTCGAAGGACGGCGTCATACGGTCGAGCACGGCGCGATCCATCTCGATGCGGCCACCCACGATGTCCAGCGCCACCTGCTTGCCGGTTTCCTTGGAAGTCTGCCGCACCACCCGGTACAGCCGTTCCGAGATGCCCTCGAATTCCAGCATGCGGGTGCGCAGCAGGTCGCGCTGCAGTTCGCGGGTCTGGCGCGCCTGGGCGGCCAGCTCGTTTTCACCGACTTCCACTGTGCGCTGCAGGTTGCGCTGCACCGTGCCCACGTCGTTGACCGACTCGGCCATCATGTGGGTCAGTTCCTGGACCCGGGTGAAGCGGTCGAATTCCAGTGGATCGAAGCCCTGCTGGGATTCCTTGGCCTGCGCCAGCCGCGAGGCCATTTGCGTTTCGGCCTGCAGCTCCACGTCGCGCAGCTGCAGGCGCAGCCGGTCGAGGTTGCCGGTCATGTCTTTCAGCGCACCGCGCAGCTGGCCCAGTTCGGATTCCATGCGCGCCCGGGTCAGCATGATTTCGCCGGCCTGGTTGAGCAGGCGCTCCAGCAGCTGGGCACGCACCCGCACCGTCTGCGCGGCGGCCTGGCGGCTGGCCGCGGTGCTGCCGGCGGCAATGGTGATGTCGAGCGCCGGCACCGGCCCCAGCGTGGAGCGGGGGGCCGGCTGTTCGGGCACCAGCAGCGCCTGCGGCGGTGGCGCCACGGGCGCTGGCGGCTCGGCGGGCCCGGTCAGCGCGGCGTAGCGCCGGGCGTCGCTGGCGCGCAGCTGGTCGAAGGTGGCCTGCAGCGCATCGAAGCGGCCGAGCAGCGGCGCCAGCAATGCCGGGTCGGCCGGCTCGGCACCCCGTGATTCGATTTCCGATTCAAACAGGTGGGCCAGTTCGCCCAGCCGCAGCGCACCGGCCAGCCGGGCGCTGCCCTTGAGCGTGTGCAGCACGCGCAGCACTTCAGTGCGGGCGCTGGTGTTGTCGGGCCGGGCGGTCCACTGGCGCAATGCGGCGCCGAGCTGGGGCAGCAATTCGACCGCCTCTTCCTCGAAGATCGGGAACAGGTCGACGTCGACCGCGTCGGTCTGGTCGAGTTCGTCATCGGCATCGG
>DASWYJ010000170.1:0-2418 GCA_036405035.1 Burkholderiaceae bacterium | reverse complement strand
TGTCGTTCGACAACACCTCGGCAAACAGGCTCAGCACCACCATCAGGCTGAACAGGACCAGGCTGTAGAAGCCGAGCCGGTTGCGGCGAAAGCGCTTCCAGGCGCGCCGGCCCGGCGAAAGGTGCGGCGTGGCCCCGGGCGCGGGCGGCGCCCCCCCGGAGGAAGGGCGGCCATCAGCCGCTTCGGGGGAATCAGTCAAATTTGACACGCGGGTCCACCAGCACGTAGGAAAGATCGCTGATCAGCTTGGTCAGCAGGCCGATCAGCGTGAACATGTACAGCGTGCCCAGCACGACCGGATAGTCGCGCCGGATGACGCTCTCGTAGCTCAGCAAGCCGAGGCCGTCGAGCGAGAACAGCCGCTCGATCAGCAGCGAACCGGTGAAGAAGGCGCCAATGAAGGCCGCCGGAAAACCGGTGATGATGGGAATGAGCGCGTTGCGAAAGACGTGTTTCCACAGCACCCGGTTCTCATCCAGCCCCTTGGCCCGCGCGGTGAGGACGTACTGCTTGCGAATCTCTTCGAGGAATGCGTTCTTGGTCAGCATGGCCGTGACCGCGAAGCTGCCCAGCACCATGGCCGTGACCGGCAGCGCGATGTGCCAGAGGTAGTCGACGATCTTGCCGCCCAGGCTCAGCGTCTCCCAGTTCGATGAGGTGAGGCCGCGCAGCGGGAACCACTGCAACTGCCCGCCAAAGATCACCAGCAGCGCCACCCCGAGCACAAAGCCGGGGATGGCGTAGCCCACCAGCACCAGCAGCGTGGTGACGAGATCGAAGCGGCTGCCAGCCCGCACGGCCTTGGCCACGCCCAGCGGCACGGCAATCAGATAGCTCAGGAAGAACGTCCACAGGCCCAGGCTGATGGAGACCGGCAGCTTCTCCTTCACCAGTTGCCATACGTCCTTGTGTTGGTAGAAACTCTTGCCCAGGTCGAAGCGGATGAACTGCCCCATCATCTGGAAGAAGCGCTCGTGCGCGGGCTTGTCGAAACCGTAGAGCTGCCGGATCTCCTCGATCCGCTTTTCGTCCAGCCCCTGCCGGCCACGATAGCCTGCGCCGGAAGCCGCCGCCCCTTCGCCGCCGGAATCCCGCCCCTGCAGCTGCGCGACCATCTGCTCGACCGGCCCGCCCGGCACGAACTGCACGATGACAAACGTGATCAGCAACACGCCAAACAGCGTGGGCAGCAGCAGCAGCAGGCGTTTGAGGATATAGGCAGCCATCGGTGCTTCCTAGCGGTTGGACGGGGAGGCCCACCAGGTGGAAAACGCCCAGGTGTTGACTTCGTAGTACGGTGGCACCACCGGCGGCAGCACGAACTGGCGCGGCCGGTAGCCCACGAGAAAATTGCCGCCATAGTACTGGGGCACCGAATAGTGGGCATGGGTCAGCAGCCGGTCCAGCACACGCATTGCAGCGCCCAGCTCCGGACGCGTCCTGGCCGTCACCACCTTCTGCAGGATCGCATCGATGGCCGGGTCGCTGACGCCCCAGATGTTGCTCGATCCCGGCGTGGCCGCGGCCTTGGAGCCAAAACGCTCCAGCAGCTCGCCGCCCGGCGCCATGTTGCCGGGCAGCCGCACCGTTGTCATTTCGAAATCAAACTTGTCCTTCTTCTGCTTGGAAAGCGAATAGTCCACCGGCCGGAAGCTCATGCGGATGCCCAGCTTGTCCAGCGCCTTCTGGAACGGCGTGAAAACGCGGATGAGGCTGGGCTGGTCGTTCAGTATCTCGATGGTGAAGGCCTCCCCCTTGCTGTTGCGCAAGGCGCCGTCACGGTAAGTCCAGCCCGCCTCTTTCAGCAGCGCCTGGGCCTCGCGCAGGTTGCCGCGCAGGCTGCGGGGCGGCGCCGTGCTGACCGACGCCGGCACCACACCAAAGACCTCGGGCCGCAGCTTGTCGCGCAGCGGCTCCATCAGCGCCAGTTCATCGGGCTGGGGCAATCCTTCGGCATGAAACTCGCTGTTCGGAAAATAGCCATCGACCCGCTGGTACAGCCCATAGAACAACTGCCGGTTCATCCATTCGAAATCCATCGCCAGGCTGATGGCCTTCCGCACCCGGATGTCCTGGAACTTCGGCTGCCGCACATTGAAGATGTAGCCCTGGAAATCGCCCGGATTCCGGTTGGTGAAGGTGCCCTTGGCCAGCTCCCCCGAATCGAACTGCCGGCCCTTGTACTGGCGGGCCCAGTTGCGGGAAATGAATTCGCGCATGAAGTCGAATTCACCGGCCTTCAGGCCTTCGAACCGGGAGGTTTCGTCGAGGTAGATCTTGAAGCTGATGCGGTCGAAATTGAAAAGCCCCTTGCGCACCGGCAGCTCCCGGCCCCAATAGCCCGGGTCCCGGGTGTAGGTGATGTCGCGGCCCATGCGCGGGTTGGCAATGCGGTAGGGGCCGGAGCCGATCGGCATG
>DASWYJ010000169.1:0-2195 GCA_036405035.1 Burkholderiaceae bacterium | reverse complement strand
CGCATGGGCACGCAGGACAGCACGCAGATGGGCAAGGACCTGGAGCGCGCGATGTGGCGCATGTACGCCCCGCACAAGGTCAAGTTCGCCGTGTCGGGCTGCCCGCGCAACTGCGCCGAGGCCGGCATCAAGGACGTCGGTGTGATCGGTGTGGACAGCGGCTGGGAGATGTACATCGCCGGCAACGGCGGCATCAAGACCGAGGTGGCGCACTTCTTCGTCAAGGTGAAAACCGCCGCCGAGGTGCTGGAATACACCGGCGCCTTCTGCGAGCTGTACCGCCAGGAAGGCTGGTACCTGGAGCGCACGGTGCACTACGTGAACCGCGTCGGCCTCGACTACGTGAAGAAACGCATCCTGGAAGACCACGAAGGCCGCAAGGCGCTGTGGGCCCAGCTGCAGTTCGCGCTCGACGGCGAGCCCGATCCCTGGTTCGAGTTCGACAAGGCCGCAGTCGACACCCGCCAGTTCGCGCCTCTGTCTGCCTGACAACGGCCATGCACCGCCGCCGCCTGATCTTCCTCGCCGGTGCATCCGGGCTGGCTGCCCACCTGCCGCTGCGCGCGCAGGTGAACAGCCTGAACGATGCCATCAACAAGGCTGGCCGCCAGCGCATGCTGTCGCAGCGCATGGGCAAGGCCTGGCTGGCGTTGGTGCACCGCACGGAAAGTGCCAACGCGCAGCTGGTGCTGGACAAGTCGATGGCGCTGTTTGACCGCCAGCTGGTTGAACTCAAGGCCTATGCACCCACCGCCGAGATCCGCGAGAACTACACCCGGCTCGAAGCCAGCTGGAGCGAGTACAAGGCCGCGCTGGTCGGCATCAAGCCGCGCAAGCCGGGCGCCACCGCCGTGCTGGAGGCCGACGCCCGCGTGCTGGCGCTGGCCCACCAGGGCACGGTGCAGTACGAGGCGTTCTCCGGCAAACCTGTGGGCAAGCTGGTCAATGTGGCCGGCCGCCAGCGCATGCTGTCGCAGCGCATGGCCAAGTTCTACTATGCCGCCATGCTGCCGGTGGACGCCGAGCGCGCCAAGGCCGAGATTGCCAAGGCCCGGGGCGAGTTCCTGGCGGCCATGGCGCTGCTGCGCAATGCGCCGGAAGCCACCGACGGCATCCGCGGCGAGCTGGCGCTGGCCGACGGCCAATGGATCTTCTTCGACCATGCCCTGCAACGCATGCAGGGCGTCAACCCCCATGCGCTGTCTGACGTCTTCGTCACCAGCGAAAACCTGTTGAGCGGGATGGACCGGGTCACCACCCAGTACTCGGCCCTCACCACCTGATATTCAAGGATAGTCACCATGAGTGAATGGAAAAAAATCTGCCTGGTCACCGACATTCCGGTCCTCGGCTCGCGCCGCGTCACCCGCCCGCAGGGCATGGATGTGGCCGTCTTCCGCAACAGCGAAGACAAGGTGTTTGCGCTGCTCGACCGCTGTCCGCACAAGGGTGGCCCGCTGAGCCAGGGCATCGTGCACGGTGAAAGCGTAGCCTGCCCGCTGCACAACTGGAACATCGGCCTGGGTGACGGCTGCGCCAAGTCGCCCGACGAAGGCTGCACACCGAAGTTTGCGGTGCAGGTGACCGACGGCACCGTGTACCTGGACGCTGCCGAATTGCGCAGCCACGCGCTGGACCTGTCCAAACCCCTGGCTGGACCCGCACTCAAAGCCGCAATGGCATGACGGTTCTCGAAACCAAATCCACTTGCCCCTATTGCGGGGTGGGGTGTGGTGTGGTCATCGAATCGCAGGGCGGCCAGATCACCGGCGTGCGCGGTGACCCCGACCACCCGGCCAATTTCGGCCGCCTCTGCAGCAAGGGCTCCACGCTGCACCTGACCGCCAGCGCGGCCGTGACGCAGCAAACCCGGCTGCTGTACCCGATGCAGCGGCTGCAGCGTGGCGCGGCACCGCAGCGCATGGGCTGGGACGCGGCTCTCGATCTGGCCACCACCGAGTTCGCCAGCGTCATCCTGGCCCACGGGCCCGATGCGGTGGGCTTCTACATTTCCGGCCAGCTGCTGACCGAGGACTACTACGTCTTCAACAAACTGGCCAAGGGCCTGATCGGCACCAACAACGTCGACACCAATTCGCGCCTGTGCATGAGCAGCGCCGTGGCCGGTTACAAGATGACGCTGGGCGCCGATGCACCCCCCACCTGCTATGACGACGTGAACCATGCACAGTGCA
>DASWYJ010000168.1:0-3921 GCA_036405035.1 Burkholderiaceae bacterium | reverse complement strand
TTCTGGGGAAAATTGGAAAACTATCGTCCACACGCGGTGACAATTTATCCGCCAGGAAGCATGAAAGCGCTCTTGGCGAAGCGCTCGAATTCCACGAAATACTATGGCTGGAAAAGGCGGTTGAGAATTTAGTCATTCATATAGGCACAAGTCCGGAAGGGCGCGCGAAAAAACCGCTCTTGATGAGTGACCTTCCTGCGTTGTGACGCCACCCCACCGCCCCTAAGCAGCGTGATGACAGCACGAAGGCCGGCAAGAATATTTCCAGCAATGACCTCCCAAGCACGCAACGCACGGCTGGCACAATGATTCCTGCTGCCTGAGTGCCCTTCGGCCCGGCAGACCGAGGAATTGCATGTCCGATTGGAAATCCCGTCTTTACAACGCCTATGTGTCGACCGGCCAGGCTGGCGACGTGCTGCATCCAGCTGACCTGGTCAACCCCTATCACCAGAAGGTGGTGGCGCCGCTACTGCCGGCCCGGCGCGACGTGGCGGTGCTCGATCTGGCCTGCGGCAACGGGCGCCTGCTGTACAACCTGCGCGCCTGCGGCTACACCCGCCTGACGGGGGTCGACATTTCACCGGAACAGGTAGCGGTGGCACACCGGCTGGGCCTCACCGAGGTGCAATGCGCCGACCTGGCGCCGTGGGTTCGGTCGCAGCCTGCGGCCTCTTTCGACGTGGTGTGCCTGATGGACATCCTCGAACACCTCGACAAGCCGGAGGTGCTGGCCCTGCTCGATGAAGTGCACCGCATCCTGCGGCCTGGGGGGCTGCTGATTGCCCATGTACCCAACGGCGCCGGCCTGTTCGGCATGCGGGTGCGCTATGGCGACTTCACCCACGAGCAGGCGTTCACGCCGCAGTCCATGCAGCAGATCCTGCGGGCCTGCCGTTTCGAGGGCATCGCGTGCATGGAAGACCGGCCTGTGGTGCACGGCGCAAAAAGCCTGGTGCGGGCGATTCTCTGGCAACTGCTCACCCTGCCCTTGCGTCTGCTGCTGGCGGCGGAAACCGGGGTCACGCGCCATGTGCTGTCACAGAACCTGCTGGCGCGGGCCGCCAAAAGCCAGGGCTGACAGCCTGCACCGGCGGGTAGCGCCGGGTGTACAGGCAACGCACGCGCTATTAATAAAGTAGCAATATCGATAGCAATAGCGCTGGCCAGCGGCAAAAATTACCTGAAATCTACAGCGGCAGGCCGTCCAAGGTGGCGTAGGTGGCTTTCAGCCAGGTCTTGACGCGCTGGCGCTCCAGCAGGCCCAGGGCGTCGGGGCCGGTGCGGCCGTTGATGGCCGACCAGAAGCTGGCGTTCTGCCGGTCGATCTTGCGCATGCTGGCTTCGTGCAGCTGGCCCAGCGCCACCACCTGGCCGCCCAGCTCCAGCACCTTGTGCAGCGCAGGCGAAGCATCAAGCTGCGAGAAATCGGAGCCGCGGCCGTGGTTCTTCACCACGATGTAGTGTGGCCCGGCGCCATAGGTGGAGAGCAGCTGGTCGAGCAGGTCGACCGAATCCTTGCCGGCGTCGGCCACATGCCAGAAATTGACGGCCACGCCCATCTCCCCCAGCAGCGCCAGCACGTCCGAATCGCGCATCCAGCGGGCCAGCGGCGCGGCGGTCTGCGCCGCCAGATCAACGATCACGCTGCGCGACGGGCCGTCGGCCGGCACGTCCTCGAAGCTGGTGGCAATCTGGTCGAGGCCCTCGTAGCTGTCGACGATGACCGGCGACGCGTAGTCGGCATAGAAGCGGGTGAACGACGTGTGCGAGCGGTCGGTGTCAAAGCCGGTGAACGGCAGGCCCTTGTCGATGAAGTACTGGGCCAGCACCCGGGCAACGACCGATTTGCCCACACCGCCCTTTTCGCCGCCGATGAAATTGAGAGAGCTCATGTGTTCCTTTGCAAGTGGTGCGGATTGTCGCCACGGATCATGACGAACGGTAATGCCCAGGAGGGCATGCAAGAAGTGTGCGCTGAACGGGGCCCCGGCCGGCGCTAATTTCCGCCGCCACCACCACACCCGCCGCCGCCACAGCTCCCATCGCCGCTGGAACTGCCGTCGCTGGAGGAGGAGGACGATTCAGCGCCGCCAAAGCTGCTGGAATCCCCACTGAAGCTGCCGTCGGAAAAACTGGTGCCGCAGTAGGGTGAGCCGCCACTGCCGCCGTCGCGGGTATTGCGCACGCCGCCCGTGCAATCGGCCACGTAATGAAAACCGCCGGCGATGGCCAGCTTGGCGTCGAGCGCAAACAGCAGCGGCAGGCGGCTGGGCTGGCGGGGCTTGATGGCTTCGTCGCGGCAGGCCCAGTACCAGGCGCGGCGCAGGCCGTCGTTGGCGGTGGGTTGGCTGCCCAGCGCCTCGGCCGGGGTGTGGTGCAGGAACCAGCCCAGCCCGAGCACACACCAGTCGCGGTAGGACCGGGTGTGCAGGATGAACTCGTGCCACATCGCGTCGACCGCGCGCGACGGCATGGCGACAAACTTCCGGTTGCTGCGCAGGCAGGCCAGGAAGAACTGGCGCAGGCCGCGCTCCACCAGCTCGCAGTCCTTGGCGCTGAGCGTGGGGTAGGTGTCGCGCAGCTTGCGCTTCAGAAACTGCGGCAGCGGTGCCTCGCGCAGCACTTTTTCGCGCTGCCAGCGCGCCCAGGCGTTGAGCAGAATGGCCAGGAAAACCGACGCCACCAGATAGCCCGGCCAGTGGTCGCGCGGCAGCCACCAGCCGAGGAAAGCGCCACCCACCAGCACCAGCCAGCAGGCCACCAGCGCGATCTGGGCCTTGCGGTAGTGGCGCAGCAGGGCGCGTTTCCACCGGGGCATGGCGAGCTACACCACCACCGGCTCCGGCTCCAGCCGGATGCCAAAACGCTCGTACACGCTGGTCTGGATGGCCTTGGCCAGTGTCATGACCTCGCCACCGGTGGCGCCGCCACGGTTCACCAGCACCAGCGCCTGTTTTTCGTACACCCCCGCCTGCCCCACCGATTTGCCGCGCCAGCCACAGGCGTCGATGAGCCAGCCGGCGGCGAGCTTGATGTTGCCGTCGAGCAGGGGGTAGTGCACCACCTTGGGCTCACGGGCAATGATGTCGGCGCATTGCTCGGGGGTGACGGTGGGGTTCTTGAAAAAGCTGCCGGCATTGCCAATCACCTGCGGATCGGGCAGCTTGGCGCTGCGGATGGCGCAAACCCAGTCAAATACCTGCTGCGCGGTGGGGTGGGTGATGCCGGTTTCCTGCACCTTGCGCTCCAGATCGGTATAGCCCAGCACCGGCTGCCACGGTTTGGGCAGGCGCAGCCGCACCCGGGTGATCAGCGCCCGCCCGGCCAGCCCCAGGCCACCGGGCGCGGCGGTGTGCTTGAAGACCGAATCGCGGTAGCCAAAAGCGCACTGCGCGGCCGTCAGCGTGAAGGGTTTGCCGGTGGCCAGGTCGATGGCGTCGAGCGACTCGAAGCGGTCCTGCAGCTCCACGCCATAGGCGCCGATGTTCTGCACCGGCGAGGCGCCCACGGTGCCGGGGATGAGCGCCAGATTTTCCAGGCCGGGCCAGCCCTGCTGCAGTGTCCACTGCACCAGCGCATGCCAGTTCTCGCCGGCACCGGCCTCCACAACCCAGGCGCGCGGGGTTTCCTCCACCAGCCGGCGGCCCATGGCCTCGACCTTCAGCACCACACCCTTCACGTCGCCCGTGAGCACCAGATTGCTGCCCCCGCCCAGCACGAAACGGGGCTGCGCGGCCAGCGCCGGGTCGGCCAGCACCGCCTGCACATCGGCTTCAGTGTGGATGCGCACCAGGGTGTGCGCTTTCGCCACAATGCCGAAGCTGTTGTAGGGCTGCAGGGGTACATGGAACTCGGCGATCATGGGAGAATTGTCAGCGATTCAGCGGGCCGGGTGCGCAATGCACGGCGGCCCCGGTT
>DASWYJ010000167.1:0-3040 GCA_036405035.1 Burkholderiaceae bacterium | reverse complement strand
GGGCGCTGCACCAGGTGGCCACGGCGGCCGACGTGGCGCCGGATCTGGCGTCCTTCGTGCTGCTCGGCACCACCGACCCCGCCACGCTGGCGCTGGTGCCGGCGGCGCCGCTGCACTGCATCGCCAGCGCCTGGCCGGTGGCCAGCATCCTGCAGGCGCACCGCACCGGCGTGCCGTCGCTGGAGACCGTGGGCGAATGCCTGCGCACCCACGCACCGGGCGACCCGGCGCTGGCCGAGACGGCGCTGGTGTGGCGGCAAGGGCTGCGGCCCATGCTGCAACAGGCAGCGCCCGGTGAGCCGGAGTTCATCGCGGCCCTGTGGCGCGGTGCGGCGCTGCCCGAAGCGCTGCAGGCGGCACCGCAACTCGATTTCAACCAATGGCTGGCCCCGGCCGTGCATTCCGCACGGATCACGGGTGTACGGCGCTGTGTGTCCTAGGAGTCCACCATGCAAACCACCGTTCCAACGTCTTTTGTGCAACGCGCTGCGGCGCTGTACCGGCAATGCGCCAGCCTGCTCGACGGGCTGCAGCCGCTGGCGGCGCTGGCCGCGCGCATCTATGTGGGCCAGGCGTTCTTTCTCTCCGGCCTGACCAAGCTGCGCGACTGGGAAACCACGGTGGCGTTGTTCACCGACGAATACAAGGTGCCCGTGCTGCCACCCGAGCTGGCGGCCGTGATGGGCACCGGCGGTGAGCTGGTGCTGCCGGTGCTGCTGGTGCTGGGTCTGGGCGGGCGTTTTGCCGCGCTGGGGCTGTTCGTGGTGAACGCGGTTGCCGTGGTGTCGCTACAGGAAATTGCACCGGCCGCACTGCAGCAGCACATCTTCTGGGGCAGCCTGCTGGCCGGCATCGCCATCTACGGGCCGGGCAAGCTGTCGGTGGATGCGCTGCTGGCGCGCCGCTGAGAGCGTGAACACCTTCTAGGCACGGCTCAGTCTTCGGCGCAGTCCTCTCCGGTGTTGACCACCCGGCGCACCACCGCAGCCTGAAAGCCGCGGCCTGCGAGAAAGCGCATCTGCCGCGCGCGCTCGGCGGCATCGCGGCCGGGCTCTGCGCCGAACTTCCTGCGCCACACGTCGCGCGCGCGCTCCAGCTCGGTGGCCTGCAGCGCCACCACAGCCTCGGCCACGGCGTCGGCGTCCAGGCCCTTGGTCTGCAGCTCGTGGCGGATGCGCAGGCTGCCGAGCCGGGGCGCACGCCGGTGCACCACGCTGTCGATCACCCGCTGCTCGTTGATGAAGCCCTTGGCCTGCAGGTCGTCGAGCACCCGCCGCAACTCCCGTGCATCCACCTCGGGGCCGCCCAGCTTGCGCTCCAGCTCGGTGCGGCCATGCTCGCGCGCTGCCAGCAACCGCAGCGCACGCGATTTGAGCGAGGGAGGGGCCGTTGCCATGGCGGAAAATACTACGAATTCAATAGCAAACAATCGAGATGTGGCGCTGGCCACACCCTGATCTGGCATGAAAATCTGCGCTCAGGCCTCCACAGAGGCCGCCAGCAGCGGAATGCCCAGCGATTCGCGCACCCGGTTCTCGATCTCGCGGGCCAGCCCCTTGTTCTCGCGCAGGAATTCGCGGGCGTTGTCGCGGCCCTGGCCGATCTTCTCGCCGTTGTAGGCATACCAGGCGCCGGATTTGTCGATGATGCGGGCGTTGACGCCCATGTCGATGACCTCGCCCTCGCGGCTGATGCCCTCGCCGAACAGAATGTCGAACTCCGCCGTCTTGAATGGTGGCGCGACCTTGTTCTTCACCACCTTGACCTTGGTCTCGTTGCCGATCGCCTCCTCGCCCTTCTTGATGGTGCCGATGCGGCGGATGTCGATGCGCACCGAGGCGTAGAACTTCAGCGCGTTGCCGCCGGTGGTGGTTTCCGGCGAGCCGAACATCACGCCGATCTTCATGCGGATCTGGTTGATGAAGATCACCATGCAGTTGGTTTTCTTGATGGTGGCGGTGAGCTTGCGCAGCGCCTGGCTCATCAGGCGGGCCTGCAGGCCCGGCAGGCTGTCGCCCATTTCGCCTTCCAGCTCGGCCTTGGGCGTGAGCGCGGCCACCGAGTCCACCACAATCAGGTCCACCGCGCCGGAGCGCACCAGGCTGTCGACGATTTCCAGCGCCTGTTCGCCGGTGTCGGGCTGGCTGATCAGCAGCTCCTGCAGGTTGACGCCCAGCTTCTGCGCGTACTGGATGTCGAGTGCGTGTTCGGCATCGACAAAGGCGCAGGTGCCGGCCTGCTTCTGCATCTCGGCAATGACCTGCAGCGTCAGCGTGGTCTTGCCCGAGGATTCCGGGCCGTAGATTTCCACCACCCGGCCGCGCGGCAGGCCGCCCACGCCGAGCGCGATGTCCAGCCCCAGCGAGCCGGTGGACACCACCTGGATGTCCTCGATCACCTCGCCCTCGCCCAGCCGCATGATCGTGCCCTTGCCGAACTGCTTTTCAATCTGGGCCAGCGCGGCCTGCAGGGCCTTGGCCTTTTCGCTGGTGGCGGCGTTTGCGCCCTTGACCGGTGCGTCCATGGAAATCTCCTTGTGAATCAGCAACTTGCAGAAAAACTATCCAGTGGTATTAAAAACAGTCTGGATGCTTGAACAGTAGTTTAAGGGGCCTGGTTAAAACAAGTAAATACGTTTTTTGGTCAGTTTGCCTTACTATTAAAAGATGGCCGACATTCCCACCACCCTGGCGCCGGACTGGCGGCAAACCCACCTGGGCCGGCTGCTGGGCCACGCCATGCGCCGTTTCGACGCGCGGGTCATGGAGCGCATGGCGCACAGTGTGGAGGTGCCGCTGGCGCTGTCCAACCTCGCGGCACGCGGCCAGATCAGCGCGGCCCATATCCACCTGACCCGGCACCTGGCACTGGAAGGCTCGCGCCTGACCGATCTGGCCCAGCAGGCCGGCATGAGCAAGCAGGCCATGGGCGATCTGGTGGACCAGTGCGCCGCCTGGGGCCTGGTGACCCGCCAGCCCGGCGGGGGCGACCGGCGGGCCCGGCTGATCGTCTTCACCGACACCGGCCTGCTCTGGCTGCG
>DASWYJ010000166.1:0-6300 GCA_036405035.1 Burkholderiaceae bacterium | reverse complement strand
CAGCAGGAAGGCGGCGACGTTGCCCACGTCCTCGATGGTGACGTTGCGGCGGATCGGCGAGGCATCTGCCACCACGCTGAGGATCTTGCCGAATCCCTTGATGCCGCTGGCCGCCAGCGTCTTGATCGGGCCGGCGGAAATCCCATTGACCCGCATGCCCTTGGGGCCCAGCGATTCGGCCAGGTAGCGCACCGAGGCCTCCAGCGAGGCCTTGGCCAGGCCCATGGTGTTGTAGTTGGGCACGGTGCGGATGGCGCCGAGGTAGGTGAGTGTGAGCAGCGCGGCCTTGTCGTTCAGGTAGGGCAGGGCGGCCTTGGCCATGGCCGGGAAGCTGTAGGCGCTGATGTCGTGCGCAATCTTGAAACCCTCGCGGCTCAGGCCATCAAGAAAATCGCCGGCAATCGCCTCGCGCGGCGCGTAGCCAATGCTGTGCACGAAGCCGTCGAACTTCGGCCAGTGGGCCGAGAGGTCGGTGAAGAGCTTTTCGATCTGAGCATCGTCACCCACGTCGCAGTCGAATATGAGGGTGGAATTGAAGTCGGCTGCGAATTCGGTGATACGGTCCTTGAAGCGCTCGCCCACGTAGCTGAAGGCGAGTTCGGCGCCCTGCGCATGGCAGGCCCTGGCAATGCCGTAGGCGATGGAGCGGTTGCTCAACACGCCGGTGATCAACAATTTTTTGCCGCTGAGAAAACCCATGAATCTGTCTCCGAGAAAAACTGTGCAGAATTGTCGCATGCGAGGTTTTCTGATTGGCTGCCTGTTTTTCTGGATGTCCCCTTCCTGGGCGGGGCATGCGTATGCCCAGTTCGGCGACATCAAGTACCCGCCGGGGTTCAGCCATTTCAGCTATGTGAATCCGGATGCGCCGAAGGGTGGCGAAATCCGCATGGTGCCCCCGACACGCCCCACCAATTTCGACAAGTTCAATCCCTTCACGCTGAAAGGCACCGATCCGTACGGGATTGCGGCATTGATGTTCGAGAGCCTGCTGACCGGCAATCTCGACGAGCCGACGACGGCCTACGGCCTGCTCGCGGAGGATGTTGCGGTGGCGGCCGACGGACGTTCGGTCACGTTCCGGTTGAACCCGCGTGCGCGTTTCCACGATGGCAAACCGGTGCTGGCGGCGGACGTGGTGCATTCCTTCAAAACGCTGATCAGCAAGGAGGCCGCGCCCCAGTTCCGCGCCATCTTCGCGGAGGTGAAAGGCGTAGTGGCTGCCGGCGAGCGGGTGGTTCGCTTCGACTTCGAGAATCCCAACCCCGAGCTGCCCCTGATCGTGGGAGGCATGCCGGTCTTCAGCCGGGACTGGGGCAAGGGAAAGCCGTTCGACCAGGTCGTCACGGACATGCCGATCGGCTCCGGCCCCTACCGCATTGCCAATCCGCGCATGGGCCGCGACATCACCTACACCCGGGACCCGGACTACTGGGGCCGCGACCTGCCGGTGCGCAAGGGGCTCTTCAATTTCGACCGCATCAGCTTCAAGATCTACCTGGACGAGACCTCGCGTTTCGAAGGCCTGAAGGCCGGTGAATTCGATTTCATGCGCGAGTTCATTTCCCGCAACTGGGCGCGGCAGTACAAGGGCCGGCAGTTCGATTCGGGTGAACTGGCCAAGGGCACCTTCACCAACCGGAACCCCGGGGATTTCCAAGGCTACATTTTCAATGTGCGCAAACCGAAATTCCAGGACATCCGGGTCCGGAAAGCCATTGGCCTGGCGATGGATTTCGAATGGATGAACCGGCAGTTGTTCTACGGCTTGTACCAGCGGGTCGATGGCTACTTCCCGAACAGCGAGTTCCATGCCGAAGGGCTGCCCAAGCCCGATGAGCTGGCCCTGATGGAACCCTTGCGCGACAAGCTGCGGCCCGAGGTGTTCGGTGTGGTGCCCCTGTCTGCCAGCACAGCCCCGCCCCGCAGCCTGCGCGAGAACCTGCGCGAGGCCCAGGCGCTGCTCAAGGAGGCCGGCTGGACCTACCGTGACGGTGCCCTGCGCAACAGCAAGGGCGAGGCGTTCACCATCGAGATACTGAACGACCAGCCGAGCCTGATACGCATTTTCACGCCGTTCCAGAAGGCGTTGGACAAGCTGGGCATTCGCATGAGCTTCAGACCCGTGGACTTTTCGCTGTCCAAGGAGAAGAAGGACAAGTTCGATTTCGAAATGACAACGCTGCGGCTGCCGGGCAACACCGCGCCGGGTGGCGAGCTGCTGGAGCGTTTCGGCTCCAAGGCCGCTGCCACACCCGGATCGAGCAACATCTGGGGCATCAACGACCCGGCCATCGATGCCATCCTGCAGAAGGTGGTGACGGCCAGGACGCGCCCCGAGCTGGGGGCTGCAATGCGTGTGCTGGACCGGCTGTTGACCCATGCCCACTATTCGGTGCCCCAGTACTATGGGGGCAATTTTCTCGTGGGCTACAGGCCGCGCCAGTTCGTGCTGCCGCCCGTGGTGCCCCCGTACTACGAGGTCAACACCTGGGCATTCTCCACCTGGTGGGCGTCCCCGTCCAACCGGTAGAAAGCCGGTAGAAAGCAACGATGGCCGCCTATATCCTCAAACGCCTGCTGCTGCTGCTGCCCACGCTGTTTGGCGTGCTGCTGATCACCTTCGTCATCGTGCAGTTCGTGCCGGGCGGTCCGGTCGAGCAGATGGTCGCGCAGCTGCAGGGGCGCGATTCCGGTGGCGAAGGGGCGGCGGCCTCCGGCGCCGGCTACCGTGGCCGGCAAGGCCTGGACGAGAAGCGGATCGAGGAGATCAAGCAGCTCTACGGCTTCGACAAGCCCGCACACGAGCGCTTTTTCCAGATGATGGGGCAGTTCCTCCGCTTCGACCTGGGCAAGAGCTTCTACCAGCACAAGGACGTGTGGCAACTGGTGAAGGAGAAGCTGCCGGTCTCCATCAGCCTGGGTTTGTGGACGTTCTTCCTGAGCTACCTCATTGCCGTTCCGCTCGGTGTTGCCAAGGCCGTGCGGGCCGGTAGCCGCTTCGATCTCGTCACCACGCTGATCGTGCTGGTGGGGTATGCCATTCCCGGTTTCGTGCTGGGGGTGGCGCTGCTGGTTGTGTTTGGCGGGCAGCTGCAGTGGTTCCCGCTGCGGGGCCTGACCTCATCGAACTGGGAGACGCTGAGCCTGGGCGGCAAGATCGTCGACTATCTCTGGCACATCGCGCTGCCGGTCACGGCCATGGTGCTGGGCAGCTTCGCGGTCACGGCCATGCTGACCAAGAACGCCTTCCTCGAGGAGATCCGCAAGCAGTACGTGCTGACGGCGCGGGCCAAGGGGCTGGATGAGAACCGCGTGCTGTGGAAGCACGTGCTGCGCAACGCGCTCATTCCCATCATCACCGGCTTTCCCGCGGCCTTCATCGGCGCCTTCTTTACCGGCTCGCTGCTGATCGAGCGGCTCTTCTCGCTCGATGGCCTCGGCCTGCTGAGCTACGAGAGCGTGATCCGGCGCGATTATCCTGTTGTGCTGGGCACGCTGTACATGTTCACGCTGATTGGCCTGGTGACCAAGCTGATCAGCGACCTTTCCTACGTGCTGGTGGATCCGCGTGTCAAATTCGATTGAGCCTCTTTCGCCGGGGCGGCGGGCCTGGCGGCGCTTTCGCCGCAACCGGCTCGGCTTCTACAGCCTGATCCTGTTCAGCCTGATGGTGGTGCTGAGCCTGTTTGCCGAGGTGTTGTCGAACGACAAGCCGCTGGTGGTGCGCTTCGAAGGGCAGTTCTATTTCCCGCTGGTGAAAGACTATCCCGAGAGCACCTTTGGTGGCGATTTCCCCACGCCGGCCGACTACCTGGACCCTTTCATCCGGGACACGCTGCAACAGGGAGAGAACTGGGCCCTCTACCCACCCAACCGCTACGGCCCGAAAACCCTGAACTACTTTGCCAGCAGCCCCAACCCGGCTGCACCCTCGAACGAAAACATCCTGGGCAGCGACGACCGGGGCCGCGATCTGCTGGCGCAGCTGATCTACGGTTTCCGGGTCAGTGTGCTTTTCGGGCTGGCGCTCACCGCCATTGGTGTGGCCATTGGTGTGCTCACCGGCGCGGTACAGGGCTATTTCGGTGGCAAGACCGATCTGGCGTTCCAGCGCTTCATTGAAATATGGGGCTCCATGCCGGAGCTGTACCTGCTGATCATCTTCAGCGCCATATTCACACCCAGCGTATGGCTGCTGCTGGTGCTGCTGTCGCTTTTTGGCTGGATGGGCCTGTCGGACTACGTGCGGGCTGAGTTCCTGCGCAACCGGCAGATGGACTACGTGCGTGCGGCACGCGCACTGGGCGTCGGAAACCTGCGCATCATGCGCCACCATATCCTGCCCAACAGCATGACGCCTGTCGTCACCTTTCTGCCCTTCCGGATGAGCGCGGCCATCCTTGCGCTGACCTCTCTCGATTTCCTGGGCCTGGGCGTGCCGCCGGGAACCCCCTCGCTGGGCGAGTTGCTGAGCCAGGGCAAAGACAACCTGGATGCGTGGTGGATCTCGCTGTCGACCTTCGCGGTGCTGGTGGTGACGCTGCTGCTGCTGACCTTCATGGGCGATGCCCTGCGCGATGCGCTGGATCCCAGAAAGGCCGACCAGTGACGACATTGGCTACATCACCACCGTTGCTCGACGTCCGGGGCCTGCGCATCGGTTTCGCCGGCAAGGAGGTCGTGCACGGCATCGATTTCCGCATCGCGCCCGGCGAGAAGCTGGCGCTGGTCGGTGAATCAGGCTCCGGCAAAACCATCACCGCGCTGAGCCTGCTGCGCCTGGTACCGAATGCCGCCATCAGCGGCCAGGCCCTGTTTGGCGGCCGCGATCTGCTGGCGCTGTCCGAACGGGAGTTGCGCGGAATCCGGGGCTCGGAGATCGCGATGATCTTCCAGGAGCCGATGACGGCGCTGAACCCGCTGTTCAGCGTGGGCGACCAGATTGCCGAGGTTTTGCAGCTGAAACAGGGCCTGTCCAGCGTCCAGGCTATGCAGAGCGCTATTGAATTGCTAGCTAGTACGGGTGTGCCGGAACCGCAGCGCCGGGCCCATGCCTTTCCGCACCAGCTCTCCGGTGGGCAGCGCCAGCGCGCGATGATCGCGATGGCACTGGCCTGCAAGCCGCAGCTGCTGCTGGCCGATGAGCCCACCACCGCGCTCGACGTGACGCTGCGGGTCCAGATCCTGGACCTGCTGAACGATCTGCAGCGCCAGACCGGCATGGCGGTGCTGATGATCACGCACGACCTGAACCTGGTGCGCCGGTTTGCCGACCGCGTGGCGGTGATGGAAAACGGCCATATCGTGGAGCAGGGTGGGGTGGCGCCGGTGTTTGCCGATCCGCAGCACGGGTACACGCAAAAACTGATCGACAGCCGGCCGGCGCGCGACGTGGCCGAGAAGCTGCCTGACGCGGCCGGCGTGCCGGTGATGCAGGCTGGCGCGCTGCGCGTCAGCTACCCGGTGAAGAAGCCGGGCGTGGCGGGCTGGTTCCGCAAAGGCGAGTTTGTGGCCGTGCAGGCGGCGGACTTTCGCATCGGGCCCGGCCAGACGCTGGGCGTGGTGGGGGAGTCGGGCTCCGGCAAATCCACGCTGGCACTGGCCGCGCTGGGGCTGATGCCCAGCGGTGGCACGCTGCAGGTGGTGGGCAAGGCCTGGGGCGTGAACGCGGCGCACAACAAGGGCATACGCCGGATGGTGCAGGTGGTCTTCCAGGACCCCTTTTCATCGCTGTCGCCCCGCATGACGGTGGAAGAAATCGTGGGTGAAGGGCTGCTGGTGCACGAGCCCGCGCTGGGCCCGGACGGGCGCCGGCAGCGGGTGGAGCAGGCGCTGGCCGACGTGGGCATGGGCGAGGGGCAGTTCCCCGGCCTGCTGCAGCGCTACCCGCATGAGTTCTCGGGTGGGCAGCGCCAGCGCATCGCCATTGCCCGGGCCTTGATCGTCGAGCCGCAGCTGCTGGTGCTGGATGAGCCCACCAGCGCACTGGATGTGACCATCCAGAAGCAGGTGCTGCAATTGCTGCAGCGGCTGCAGCGTGAACGCGGCCTGAGCTATCTGCTGATTACCCACGACGTGGACGTGATCCGCGCCATGGCCCACGAGGTGCTGGTGATGAAAGATGGCGTGATCGTCGAATCCGGCGCAGTCGGCCAAGTGCTGGACGCGCCGCAGCACGCCTATACCCAAAGGCTGGTGGCTGCGGCGGCCTAGCGTGGCTGCTCAGGGCAGCGTGTGCAGCGGAATGTCCTTGGCCACTGCCAATGCATCCAGCTGCTTGCGGGTCTGCGTGAGCAG
>DASWYJ010000165.1:0-3185 GCA_036405035.1 Burkholderiaceae bacterium | reverse complement strand
GGCGTGATGAACACCGACAACATGAGCATCCTGGGCCTGACCATTGACTACGGGCCGTTCCAGTTCCTCGACGGCTTCAACCCCGGCCACATCTGCAACCACAGCGACAGCAGCGGCCGCTACGCCTACAACCAGCAGCCCAACGTGGCCTACTGGAACCTGTTCTGCCTGGCGCAGGCGCTGCTGCCGCTGATTGGCACGCAGGAGCAGGCGCTGGCCGCACTGGAGTCGTACAAGGCGGTGTACCCGCAGGCCTTTGCGGCGCGCATGGGCGCCAAGCTGGGCCTGCTGGAGGCGCGCGAGGGCGACCACGCGCTGCTCGAATCCACCTTGCGCCTGCTGGCCCAGCACCAGACCGACTACACGCTGTTCTGGCGCCGCCTGGGCGACTGGGTGGGCGGTGCCCCGCTCGACACCCCCGACGGCCAGGGCCTGCGCGACCTGTTTGTGGACCGCGCCGCTTTCGACGCCTGGCTGCTCACTTATTCAGAGCGTATTGGTGAGCATGCACGCGGGCCAGTGGCCGATTTGATGCAGAAAACCAACCCGAAATACGTGTTGCGCAACCATCTGGCCGAGCTGGCCATCCGGCGCGCGAAACTAAAAGACTTTTCCGAAGTCGATACCTTGCTGGCGTTGCTCGAAACCCCATGCGACGCCCACCCCGGCTTTGACACCCATGCCGCGCTGCCCCCCGACTGGGCGGCCGGCATTGAAATCAGCTGTTCTTCCTGAACTTTTTTCGGAGCCCGCCATGAGCCAGAAAATCCAGAAAACCGCCGACGAATGGAAAGCCCTGCTCGACGCCAAAGGCGCCGAACCGCTGGCCTACGCCGTCACCCGTGGTGAAGGCACCGAGCGCGCCTTCACCGGCAAGTACGTGGACAACCATGCCAGCGGCATCTACCACTGTGTCTGCTGCAACAAGCCGCTGTTCGATTCCGAAACCAAGTTCGACTCCGGTTCCGGCTGGCCCAGCTATTTCCAGCCGCTGTCGCCCGATGCGGTGGAAACCAAGGAAGACAAAAGCTTCTGGTCCACCCGCACCGAGGTGCATTGCCCCGATTGCG
The DNA here is from genome assembly GCA_036405035.1 of Burkholderiaceae bacterium. Taxonomy (GTDB): domain Bacteria; phylum Pseudomonadota; class Gammaproteobacteria; order Burkholderiales; family Burkholderiaceae_C; genus PCRC01. Next base: position 2,115 of record DASWYJ010000165.1, on the reverse strand, counting down.
GCGCCCACCTGGGCCATGTGTTCGACGACGGTCCGCGCCCCACCGGCCTGCGCTACTGCATGAACTCGGCCTCGCTCGACTTCAAGCCCCGATAATCGCCCGCACCGCCGCCCCTTGCGGCGCCCCCTATGAAAATCCTGCTCGACTTCCTGCCCATCCTGCTGTTCTTCGGCGCCTACAAGTTCTACGGCATCTACGTGGCCACCGGCGTGCTGATGGCCGCCACCGTGGTGCAGATGGGCCTGACCTGGCTGATCGACCGCCGGTTGCAGACCATGCACAAGATCACGCTGGCGCTGGTGCTCGGCTTCGGCACACTCACGCTGGTGCTGCACGACGACCGCTTCATCAAGTGGAAACCCACCGTGCTGTATGCGGCCATGGCCATTGGCCTGGCATTTGCGCTGTGGGCGCTGCGCAAGAACTTCCTCAAGCTGCTGCTCGGCAGCCAGCTGGAACTGCCCGACCCGGTATGGCAGCGGCTCAACATTGCGTGGATCGTGTACTGCGCGGCCATGGCGCTGGCCAATGCCTACGTGGCGGCCTACTTCAGCACCGAGGCCTGGGTCAACTTCAAGCTCTGGGGCTATGCCTTTCCGCTGGCCTTCATCGTGGGCCAGGGCATCTACATTTCGCGCCACATGAGCAGCGCACCCAAGGCATGAGCACCACCACCCTGCCCACCGCCGACATGCTGGCGCAGCGCCTGCAGGAGCGCCTGCAACCTGTGCAGCTGGAAGTGCTGGATGAAAGCGCCGCCCATGCCGGCCATGTGGGTGCCAATGACAGCGGCAGCGGCACCCATTTCCGGGTGCGCATCGCCTCGCCGCTGTTCGACGGCAAGCCCCGCGTGGCACGCCATCGCCTTGTGTATGATGCCCTGCTCGACTTCATGGACCAGGGTGTACACGCACTGGCCATCGAGGTTTTGTAACTCTTTTCAACGGCCTGTTACGGCCGCACCGGGAACTCTTCCCATTTCTTTTTTTACTGCAAGGTGACTGGATGAAAAAGCAATTGCTGATGACGCTCATGGCGTCCTGTGTGGTGACGCTGGCGGCGCAATCGGCCATGGCGCAAAACGTGGCCGTGGTGAACGGCAAGCCCGTTCCCAAGGCACGCATCGACGCGCTGCAGGCGCAGATTGCCAAGTCGGGCCGCCCGGTCACGGCGGAAATGCAGGGCCAGATCAAGGAAGAAGTCATCGCGCGCGAAGTCTTCATCCAGGAAGCCGAGAAGCGCGGCCTGGCCAACACCGAAGACTACAAAGTGCAGATGGAACTGGCCCGCCAGGCCCTGCTGATCCGCGAACTGTTTGCCGACTACCAGAAGAAGAACCCGGTGACCGACGCCGAAGCCAAGGCCGAATACGACAAGTTCGTGGCTACCAGCGGCGGCAAGGAATACGCCACCCACCACATCCTGGTGGAAAAGGAAGAACAGGCCAAGGCCATTCTCGCCAGCCTGAAAAAAGGCGGCAAGTTTGAAGACATCGCCAAGAAGCAGTCGAAGGACCCCGGCTCCGGCCAGAAGGGTGGCGACCTGGGCTATGCCAACCCCAGCAACTTCGTCAAGGAATTCTCCGACGCGATGGTCAAGCTGAAAAAGGGTGAAACCACCGACACCCCGGTCAAGACCCAGTTTGGCTACCACATCATCCGTCTGGACGATGTGCGCGACGCCAAGCTGCCGCCGTTCGACCAGGTCAAGCCGCAGGTGGTACAGGAGCTGCAGCAGCAGAAGCTGGCTGCGTTCCAGCAGGAACTGCGCGCCAAGGCCAAGGTCGAGTAAAGGTAAAGCGCCGGGCCGGCGGCCCTGTCCTTCTCTCCCACAAAGCGCGGCCTGCCGCGCTTTGTGCTTTCTGCGGGGTGCGTTTTCTCAGCCTCGCAGCAACGCGGCGCCGGCCAGCAACGCCATCAGCACCGGCTGGTGCAACAGGTAGTAGCTCAGGCTCCAGCGGCCCAGCCAGGCCAGTGCCCGGCCCGGCGCCGGCAGCGCGGCCGCCAGCCACTGCGGCCGGTGCGCCAGCATCCAGCGGCCCGTCGCTACGCCCCACCACAGCACACCCAGCCAGGGCAGCAGCGGCACGTAGTCTTCTGTGACCGGTTTGCGGGT
>DASWYJ010000164.1:0-11747 GCA_036405035.1 Burkholderiaceae bacterium | reverse complement strand
CGTGGCCAGCGAGGCGAGCAGGCCGGCGCCGGCCAGCGCCGATCGCAGGGGGTGGCGCAGCGCACGGGAGCGTGCCGGGATGATGTGGGCGCGTGGATACATGGGAGACCCTCCGTTGTAGGTGATGTGCTGATGGAAACGCAGACCAGATGGGCTGGTCTTTGGTCAGCGTAGGGAGGGGTCTCGGAGGCCACAATACGCCCTCCAGCGTACGGCGCCAAGGCGGTGCACGGGGCTTTGCCGGCGCACCGCGCGGGGGCCTGAATCAGCCGGTTTCAGCGGTGTTTTTGCTGCGCCGCACCAAACCGTGCCCCCGCGAACCATTTGCGGGCGAGCCGGAAAAACGGGGGCTGTTGCGCGCCAACAACCACGCGCGGTGGGAAAAAACACGGGCTCCACGCGCGCCGGCCGGCTGGCAGACACACCGGCAGGCCCGTGCCCCGCGCCGGTTCAGCAGCGCAGGTTCCACTTCTCCATGACGGCATGCAGCGCCCGGTTCAGCGCGTCCATGTGCTTGTCGGCGTTGATATAGCCCGACATGGCCCAGTTGCAGCCGTCGATGGGGTCGGTTTCCACCGGCAGCGGAATGCCGATCTGGACCTGGTCCTGGATGACCTGGGGGTCCAGGTGAACGAGGCGATGCACTTCAGCGTGGATTTCGTGGCGGGTTCTCAATTCGCGATGCATGGCGTTGTCTCCTTTTTTCGAGGGCCGCATTATGGGCGACCCCTGGCGGCCGGCGCAGGGCCGCGGGTTACCATGCGGGCCATGTTCAGTTACCGCCACGCCTTCCACGCCGGCAACCACGCCGACGTGCTCAAGCACACCGTGCTGGTTGCCATGCTCCAGCACCTGATCGAAAAGGAGGCGCCGCTGACGGTGATCGACACCCACGCTGGCGCCGGCCTGTACCGGCTCGATGGCGACTACACCAGCACCAGCGGCGAGGCTGCCGAGGGCGTTTTTCGCCTGTTTTCACAGCAAAATGCCGCACCGGCCAGCGCCAAATCTGGTGAATCAGCTACACAAAACATAGCGCCCGCATTGCAGGAGTACATGGCGATGGTGCAGGCCTTCAATGCCGGCGCCAAACCGGGGGCCGCGCCACGGGTGTATCCCGGCTCGCCCTTCGTGGCCCAGCACTGGCTGCGCCCGCAGGACCGGCTCAAGCTCTTCGAACTGCACCCCACCGACAGCCGCACGCTGGCCGCCAACATCGCCCAGCTCGACGCCGGACGGCAGATCGCGGTGCTCACGGAAGACGGTTTCGAGGGCATCAAGAAATTCCTGCCGCCGCCGTCGCGCCGCGCGCTGGTGCTGTGCGACCCCAGCTACGAACTGAAGAGCGACTACCCCCGGGTGCTGGCCATGGCCACCGAGGCGCTGAAGCGCTTTGCCACCGGCACCTACGCCGTCTGGTACCCCGTGATTCCGCGGCCGGAAGCCCATGAACTGCCGCGCAAGCTGAAAACCCTGGCCACCAAGGCCGGCAAGCCCTGGCTGCACGCCACGCTGGCCATCAAATCCGGCAAGCCGACGCTGGAAACCAGCAAGGTGGGGCTGGGCGAAAAGCCCCAGCGCCCGGGCCTGACCGCCAGCGGCATGTTCATCATCAACCCGCCTTTCGGGCTGAAGCCCGCGCTGGCGGCGGCGCTGCCGCAGATGGTGGCGCTGCTGGGGCAGGACAAGGCGGCACGGCAAACGCTGGAATCGGCGGGCTGAAAAGGGAATCGCGCCCCCACACTTGGCGCTGCGCGTACTGCGCTGCCACCGCCCTGATTCAAGACCGATTGGCGAGCGCCCGGAAATCGCTGGCATAGCCTTGCAACCGCCGCGTGGCGTTCTCGCGCTGCGCGGGGGTGGTGCTGGCATGCAGGATGGCGAGGGTCTGGCAGGTCTCCTGCAGCCGGCCTTCGGTTTCGGCGCGGGCGGCTGCGTCGCCGCCATACAGGCTGCGCCGCGCCGCCGCCTGCAGCGCGGCCTGGGCGGCGGGTGCAGGCAAGGGGCCTTCGGCCACCTGGCGCAGCGTGGCCAGCAGGTCCTGCTGGCGCTGCAGCCGCCCGGCATAAGCCTGCTGCGCGGTGAAGCGCGAACGGTCGAGCTGCGCCTGCAGCACCGCGCGCTGGGCGTCGTCCAGCCGGCCGTACACCATTTCGATGCGTTCCAGCGCCTGTTCGAAGCGCCGCTCCCGCAGGGTCTCGGTCGGCGCATCCAGCCACTTGGCGCGGTATTCGGCATTGGTCTTTCCGTGTTTGCGGGCCAGCGCCTGCAATTGCGCCGGCTGCAGCCCCGTGGCCAGCGCGGCGGCGGCGGGGCCGCCGGCCGCCGCTATCCGCTCCAGGTTGCCCCGTACGTCGGTGGCGAGTGCGCACCAGGTGGCGGCTTCCACCGGGCCCTGCATCTGCGACGCCAGCCGTTGCAGCGCATCGGCATAGCGTGGCAGTTCGTTGCGCCGGTGCCAGGCCTGCAATTGCGCCAGGTCTTCATGCAGCTGCGCGGACTGCGCCTTGTCGAGGTTCACGTAACCGTCGATCCACCAGTGCGTCAGCGTGGGCGCGTTGCCATAGACGGTTTTGACGGCGCTGCAGGCCTGCAGCAGAAAAACCAGCGCCAGCAACCCGATAATCCGGGCCACGGGCCAGCGGTTGGCCGGTGCAAGGTGGGAAAACAAAGGCATGCCAAACAGAATACGCGAGAGCGGTGCACCCGCGGTGGATGTGGTTATCCTGGCCGCCGGCAAAGGCACCCGCATGAAAAGCCGCCTGCCCAAGGTCTTGCACAAGCTGGCCGGCACCCCACTGCTGGGCCATGTGCTGGCCACGGCAGCGGCGCTGCAGGCCCGCCACGTGGTGGTGGTGACCGGCCATGGCGCTCCTGAAGTTGAAGCACACATTGCAGCAAACACGCTGGCCAGTGGCACTTTTGATATGCAATTCGTGCGCCAGGAGCCGCAGCTCGGCACGGGGCATGCGGTGCAGCAGGCGGCCCCGGTGCTGCCCGACGACGGCGTGGTGCTGGTGCTCTCGGGCGATGTGCCGCTGATCCAGCCCGCCACGCTGCAGGCGCTGGTGGCGGCCAGCGGCGGCGAGCGGCTGGCCCTGCTGGGCATGGCGCTGGCCGACCCGACCGGCTATGGCCGGCTGGTGCGCGACCCGGCGCTGGGCGCGGGCCGGGTGGCCGCCATCGTGGAACACAAGGACGCCAGCCCCGAACAACGCGCCATCCACGAGGTGTACAGTGGCATGATGGCCGTGCCGGCCCGCATGCTGAAGGCCTGGCTGGCCCGGCTGACGAACAACAACGCCCAGAGCGAGTACTACCTGACCGACATCGTGCAATTCGCGGTGGCCGATGGCGTGCCGGTGCTGGCCCACCTGACCGACGACCACCTGCAGGTGGAAGGCATCAACAGCCCGGCGCAGCTGGCGGCGCTGGAGCGGGCCTGGCAGCTGCGACAGGCCCAGGCGCTGCTGGAGGCAGGCGTGCGGCTGGCCGACCCGGCCCGCATCGACGTGCGCGGCAGCCTCACCTGCGGGCAGGACGTGGAGATCGACGTCAACTGCATTTTCGAAGGCACGGTGGCGCTGGGCGACGGCGTGCGCATCGGCGCGCACTGTGTGCTGGCCAACGCCCAGGTGGCGGCCGGCGCGGTGATCCACCCCTTCACCCACATCGACGGTGGCAGCACCGGCGTGACCGTGGGCCCGGGCGCGCTGGTGGGGCCTTTCGCCCGGCTGCGGCCCGGCGCGGTGCTGGGCGCCGAGGTGCACATCGGCAACTTCGTGGAGGTGAAAAACTCCACGCTGGCCGACGGCGCCAAAGCCAACCACCTGGCCTACCTGGGCGACGCCACCGTGGGCGAGCGGGTGAACTACGGCGCGGGCAGCATCACCGCCAACTATGACGGCGCCAACAAGCACCGCACCGTGATCGAGGCCGACGTGCATGTGGGCAGCAACTGCGTGCTGGTGGCGCCGATCACGATTGGCGCGGGCGGCACCGTGGGCGGCGGCTCCACGCTCACCAAAAGCACGGCGCCCGGCGCGCTCAGTGTGGCGCGCGGCAAGCAGCTCAGCATTGCCAACTGGCAGCGGCCCACCAAACGGGCCAAGTAGACCAAGTAGGCCAGCCTTTTCACCTACCATCAACGCCTCTGAATTCGGGAGCTTCGCATGTGCGGCATCGTGGGCGCGGTATCAACGCGCGATATTGTTCCGGTCCTGGTCCAGGGCCTGCAGCGGCTGGAATACCGGGGCTATGACTCCTGCGGCGTGGCCGTGCAGTTGCCGGATGCCACCGCCGCCTCCGGCCAGCGCCTGCACCGCGCCCGCAGCACCGCCCGCGTGGCCGAGCTGCTGGCCCAGGTGGGCACCGAGCAGCTGCAGAGCAGCACCGGCATCGCCCACACCCGCTGGGCCACCCACGGCGCGCCCGCCGTGCACAACGCCCATCCGCATTTCAGCCACGGCCCCGGTGAAGCGGGCACCTCCCGCATCGGGCTGGTGCACAACGGCATCATCGAGAACCACGACGAGCTGCGCGCCGCGCTGCGCGCCAAGGGCTACACCTTTGCCAGCCAGACCGACACCGAAGTCATTTCTCACCTGGTCGACAGCCTGTATGCCGGCGACCTGCTGGCGGCGGTGCTGGCTGCCGTGCGGCAACTGCACGGCGCCTATGCGATTGCCGTTTTCTGCGCCGCCGAACCGCACCGCGTGGTGGGCGCACGCGCCGGCTCGCCGCTGATCCTGGGGGTGGGCCTGGACGGCCAGGAGCGTTTTCTGGCCAGCGACGCCATGGCGCTGGCCGGCGTGACCGACCAGATCGTCTACCTCGAGGAAGGCGACGTGGTCGACCTGCAGCTGGGCCGGCACACCGTGCTGGACCGGCAGCACCAACCCGTGCAGCGCGTGGTGCGCACCGTGTTGGCCCACAGCGGCGCCGCCGAGCTGGGCCCCTACCGCCACTACATGCAGAAGGAAATCTTCGAGCAGCCGCGCGCCATTGGCGACACGCTGGAAGGCGTGGTCGGCATCGTGCCGGAGCTGTTTGGCGAGGGCGCCGCAGCGGTGTTCGCGGCCATCGATTCGGTGCTGATCCTGGCCTGCGGCACCAGCTACTACAGCGGCTGCGCGGCCAAATACTGGCTGGAAGACATCGCCCGCATTCCCACCCAGGTGGAAGTGGCCAGCGAATACCGCTACCGCAATTCGGTGCCCAACCCGCGCACGCTGGTGGTGACCATCACGCAGTCGGGCGAAACCGCCGACACGCTGGCCGCACTGCGCCATGCGCAATCGCTGGGCATGCGGCATACGCTGACCATCTGCAACGTGTCCACCTCGGCCATGGTGCGCGAATGTGCGCTGGCCTACATCACCCGCGCCGGCGTGGAGATTGGCGTGGCCTCCACCAAGGCATTCACCACCCAGCTCGCCGGCCTGTTCCTGCTCACGCTGGCGCTGGCAAAAACCAAAGGCCAGCTGCCCGAGGCCGCCGAGGCCAGCCACCTGAAGGCCATGCGCCACCTGCCCGCCGCGCTGCAGGCGGTGCTGGCGCTGGAGCCCCAGGTCATCAGCTGGGCCGAAGACTTCGTACGCATGGAAAACGCCCTCTTCCTCGGCCGCGGGCTGCACTACCCCATCGCGCTGGAAGGCGCGCTCAAGCTCAAGGAAATCAGCTACATCCACGCCGAGGCCTACCCCGCCGGCGAGCTGAAACATGGCCCGCTGGCGCTGGTGACCAGCGCCATGCCGGTCGTGACCGTGGCGCCCAACGACACGCTGCTCGAGAAGCTCAAGAGCAACCTGCAGGAAGTGCGCGCGCGCGGTGGCGTGCTGTATGTGCTGGCCGATGCGGACACCCGCATCGAGAACGACGAGGGCCTGCACGTCATCCGCATGCCCGAGCACTACGGCGCCCTCTCCCCACTGCTGCACGTGGTGCCGCTGCAGCTGCTGGCCTACCACACGGCGTGCGCGCGCGGCACCGATGTGGACAAGCCCCGCAACCTCGCGAAAAGCGTGACGGTGGAGTAACGCAGAAGGGCATGGTCCAGCCCTTTTCAGCGCAGGTGTACTGCGGCAGCCATCGCAAATGAGAATTGTTTTCAAGTAAGATGCGCGCCATCTTGTCTCCAGCCAGCGACTTCTGCCAGCCCGGGATCAACCCCCTACTTGCAGAAGAGCGGCATGAGCAGAAGTTTGGACGGCGAAGGCGTCAGGCCAGGGCGGCTGGCGCGCGGGCGGGCAGGCCATGCGGCCATTGGCATGGGCCACAGCGCAACCCTCCCGCAGGAACCCGGCGGCGGCATTTCCTCCATGGCGCACAACGTGGCGCGGCCATGACGCAGGGTACCGATACCGAGGCCGGGCTGCCCACCTGCGAAACCGAACCCATTGCCTTGCTGAACCGCGCCGGGCTGGTGATCACGGCGTCGCGTCTGGCGGTGCTGCAGGTTCTGCGGCAGGCACCACCGGATGGCTACATGACCCTGAACGACATCCATGCGGGCCTGCACGCCTGCAACGCCCGGCTGTCACTGATTGGTGTGTACCAGACGCTGCACCGGCTGGCCCAGGCCGGCGTACTGGAGCGCCAGGCCTACGGGCCGGTGAAACAGGGCGCGCGGGCGAAGCACGCATTCCGGCTGCGGCTTCCATGAGAACCGGCCAGGGGCTGCGGCTATGGCGGCCCATGGCCCCTACTGCCCAGCGCAAGCATGAATTTTGCCTCTGGCCAGCGTCAAATATGGAAACTTTGCTATTGAAAATGAAGCGCATGGCTGGCTGACCGTAAACCCCACGCCATACGGCGTAGGGCAGTCAGTACACGTCGCGCCGGTATCGGCCCTGGCCCATCAGCCCGAGCAGTGCGTCGGCACCCAGGGCCTCGCGCAGCGCTGCATCGACCGCGCCCGCCATGCCTTCCAGGCTGCCACACACGTAGATTGCGGCGCCCTGCGCCACCCAGTCGCGCACCCGCTCGGCCTGTTCAGACAACACATGCTGCACATAGCGCCGCTGCTGCTGGTCGCGGGAGAAGGCCCAATCGACCCGGTGCAGCACGCCGGTGGCCAGCCAGCCGTCGATGTCGGTGCGGTAATGGGTGTCGCAGGCACTTTGCCGTTCACCAAAGACCAGCCAGGCGCCGGCAACAGGGGCCGCTGATGCCGCGCGGGCCTTGAGGTGTGCGCGCAAACCGGCGAGGCCCGTGCCGTTGCCGATCAGGATCAGCGGCCGGGCTGCATTGCCGCCCAGCCGGAAGCCGCTGTGCGCGCGCAGCCGCAGCGCAATGGGTTCGCCCAGGCCGGCCCCGGCGGTGAGCCAGCCGGAGGCCAGCCCCGGGCTGCCGTCGGACCGCATGGCCTGGCGCACAAGCAGGTGGATGCGGCCGTCCGCCGGGATGGACGCAATGGAATATTCACGGGGGCGGTCGGGGTCTGCCGGCGCGCACACCTGCACGAGGTCACCGGCCTCCCATGCGGGGAGTTCCGCCCCGGCGGACGGCGCCAGCTCCAGGTGAAAAACCGGCTCGCCCTGGCTGCCCGGATTGAGGTGCTGGCGCGCCGACAGCTGCCAGGGGTCGAACCGGGGCGCCTCCCAGTCCGGCAGATCCAGCGTGCCGGCGAGGTGGCTGAGCTGCCGCTGCCACTGCGCCAGCGCCTGCGGATCGGCCTTATCCACGTCGATGCGGGCAAACAGGGGCTGCGCGCCCTGGCGCTGCAGCCAGCCGTCCAGCGCGCGGCCAAAGCCGCAGTAGTGGCGGTAGCTGCTGTCGCCCAGCGCCAGCACGCCAATGTGCAGGCCGGCGAGGTCGGCCCCATCGGGTGCGCCCATGACCTTGTCGACGAATGCGGCAGCGCTGTCGGGGGGGTCTCCCTCCCCGTAGGTTGCGGTAATGAACAGGGCGCGGGTAGTGGCACGCAACTCCGCGCGGTTCACGGTACCCAGCACCGCGAGCCGCAGCGGCACGCCCGCGGTCTGCAGCGCCTTGGCGGTCTGCAGTGCGATTTCCTCGGCCTGCCCGGTCTGGCTGGCGTACAGCACCAGCAAGGGTGCAGCCCCATCGGAGGATTGCTGCATGGCCGCAGCTTCTTCGGCGGCCCGTTTCAGCCGGCGCCGCTGGCGCCCGTACACGAGCAGGCACAGCAACGCATACGCCGCCAGCAGCAACAGCGCTGCAACGATCCGCTCCGTTGTCACTGTGCCATCTCCTGCAGCGCCGGTGTCAGCAGTTCGTCAAACTCGCCATCGTCACGGCGCAGGACCAGCAGCGCCGCGAGGTTCTGCTCGGTGGCCAGTGCCAGGCCCGCCTCGGGGCCGAGCACCATCAGTGCGGTGGACCATCCATCGGCCATCATCGCGCTGGGGTGCACCACGCTGACCGAGGCCAGGCCATGGGCCACGGGCTGGCCGGTACGCGGATCGATGGTGTGGGAGCGCCTGCGGCCGGTTGCATCGATGAAGCAGCGCCGGTAGTCGCCCGAGGTGGCCACGGCCAGCCCATGCAAGGCCAGCCGCGTAACGGGCAGCACACAGCCGCGTACCGGCGGCTCCAGATCAACCCACCAGGGCTGCGCCCCGGGCTTGAGGCCGGTGCCACGCAGCTCCCCTCCGATCTCCACCAGATGGTGCTGCACGCCGCAGGCATCGAGCACCTCGGCCACGCGGTCTACCGCATAGCCCTTGGCGATGGCCGAAAGGTCCAGCGTGGCGTTGCCGGGCTGCAGCAGGGTCCGGCTGGCGGCATCCCAGCCCAGCCGTTGCCAGCCACAGGTGGCCTGGCGGGTTTGCGCGGCATCGGGCGGCGTGAAGCCTGCCGCGTCATGGCGCAGCCCGGGGCCGAAGCCCCACAGGTTCACCAAGGCACCGGCACTGGGATCGTAGGCTCCCCCGCTGGCACGGGCAACGGCCAGTGCCGCCGCGACGACCGTGGCAAACGCCGGTGGCAAAACCTGGTGGTGCCCGGCCGGTGCGCGGTTGAAACGGCACAGATCGGAGCCGGGCTCCCAGTTGCTCATCTGCGCGATGATTTCACCGAACGTGCCGTCGATGGCACGCCGGATCGCGCCCAGCTGCAGCGAGGGCGGCCCCACCAGGTGAACCGACCAGGTCGTGCCCATGGTCTCGCCCTGCAGGCTGTGCACCACATGCCCCCAGGCAGGAGGCTCGGCTTCAATCTGCCAGGGCAGGAGCAGGCGCAGCCCCTCCTCCCCGGCGGCGCCCCGGGGTCGGTCGGTCAAGGTTTCCACGTCGGACGGCAGTGCTTACTTGGGCAAGACCTCGAAGGTGGCGCTCAGGCTGGCCCGCTGCAGCGGCTTGTCACGCGTGCCACCGCTGCCGGCGGGCGGCACCGCGGAGGGAACGGTCACCACCGCCGGAGCCGCGGCACGGGCCGGGTAGCTGGCACCCAGCCAGTAGCGGCCCGGTTCGGACCACTGGACGCTGAATTCCCCCTTGGCATCGGTTTTCAGGGTCAGTTCACCCAGCTTGTAGCGGTAGCGGTTGCCATCGCGCAGCAACTTGACCGTGGCGTCCGGCAGAGGCTTGCCGTCGAGCAGCAGACGGAACCGCGTGTTGTCGCCGTCGCTGAGGTCGGTGGCGACTCCCAGCGGCAGCAGCTCGAGGCCCCGGCCTTCGGGCGCGAACGCCGGCGTGCCGGGGTCTTCCTTGCTGACGAAGGTCTGCTGGCGGCTGTGGGTGATGGAGGCGCTCAGCACTTCGGCATCGGCAGGCACTTCCTTGGCAAAGGCCTCGACCGTACCGCGGAAGCGTTTGGTCTCGCTGCCCTGCTTGTAGCTGGCCATCAGGCTCTGGCTCACATTGCTGATGCGGTAGGTGCCGTCCTTGACCAGCTTGACGTCGAAGCTGTCGCGATGGCGTGCGCTGCTGCGGTTCTCCGCCGCCACCGCCGCGCCGTCCGGACCGGTAATCACCACGGCGTCGAGCTTGAGGCCGCGCTCGAAGGAGAACAGGTCTTCGGAGACCGCAGCGTCCACCGACACCACGGGCTCCTTGCCACTGAGCTGGGTCTGGTTGGGCAGGATCCAGGTCATGTGCGCGTGCACGGCCAGGGGCAGTTGGGTGGACAGGACCAGCAAGGCGGCCTGGGCCAGGCGGTGGGAGGTAATGCGGGATGTCAGGAATGTCATGGCTTGCTCCAGAAAGTGTCAGGGTTTGACGGTGAGTTGCAGGGCGCCCAGTTCATGTTCCCCCTTGGCCTGGACTTGTTGGGCAGCCTTGATAGGCCATTCGATGGGGAGGCGCAGCACCTCGCGGCCACCGCCTTCGCGCGCCGCTTCCACCACCATTTCGTATTTGCCCGGTGCCAGTTTGGCCAGGCTGGGATGGTTGTCCAGGCTCAGGACATGTTCACCCGGCGCCCGGGTGGCACCGCTGATGCCATCGGCCGGAACATTCAGCGTGCGGCCACCCTGGCGCCACCATTGGCGCATGTCACGCAGCCATTTGGCGCCGCCATTGTTGTTCTTCTTGATGTCATACAGGACAGCCAATTGCGCCGCAGCGCCAGGCTCTCCCGGTTTTTCCAGCCAGACGGCCACGTAGGGACGGTGGTACTCGGCCACGTTGAGGCGCGGCACATCGAGTTTGAGCTGCACGCTGCCGGCAGCCCAGGCTTGCTGGCCGAGAGCCAGGGTGCCGAGCACGGTGACGAGGGAACGGGTGGGAGTATTCATAAGATGGATCTCGTGTTGATGATGCAGTTGATGAACCTGAAGCGGGGTGCCGCCCGTCAATGGACAAGCAGCAAGGCCAGCAACGCCGGCAGCACCAGCCCCGCAGCGACCAGTGGCCAGGTGGACGGGCGGTTGGTGGCATGGAATTTCAGAATCAGCAGGCCGGAAATAGAGAAGACCAGGCAGGCTACCGAGAAGATGTCGATGAACCAGCTCCAGGCCACGCCGGCATGGCGGCCCTTGTGCAGGTCATTGAGGTAGGAAATCCAGCCCCGGTCGGTGCGCTCGTATTCGACGCCCCCCGTTTCCAGGTCGATGCGCAGCCAGGCGTCGCCACCCGGGCGCGGCAATGACAGGTACACCTCGTCGGCAGACCATTCGGCTTCGCGGGCATCCAGCGCAATATCCAGCGAACCCGCAAGCCACTGGCGCACGGGAGGTGGAAGCGGGGTTTTTTTCTGGTCCTTGCCTGCGCCGCCGGCCGGCTTGAGCCGGGTCAGCAGATCGGCCGGCAGCTGGGCCGTTCGCTGCGACACCACCGGTGTCGACTCGATGTCGCTGGCATGGTTGAGCGTGATGCCTGTGAAGGCAAACAGGACCATGCCGATCAGGCACAGTGCCGAGCTGATCCAGTGCCACTGGTGCAGGGTCTTGAGCCAGGGCGCGCGGCGGGCGACGTTGGAAGAATGGGGGCCAGCAGTCATGGGAACGTGGAAAAACCAGGTGTGAAGGGTTGCGATCCGGCTTCAGGCAGACCACCGGAAAGTAACGCCCAATTGCGCAGCAATTGGGGATTTTTCGGGGATCGGTGTATTCACACTTCCGCCCAGAGACGAAGCAGGTTGTGGTAGTGGCCGGTGAGTGACGTGGTGTCCGCGTCATCCCCCAGGCGACCGCGCAGCTTCTGGATGGTCTGGTCCAGTTCGAACAGCATGGTGCGCTGCCAGTCCTGCCGCACCATGCTCTGGCTCCACAGCACGGCACATACGCGGGACCCGTGCGTCACGGCTTCCACACGGTGAAGGCTGGTGCTCGGATAGAGGATCAG
>DASWYJ010000163.1:0-3059 GCA_036405035.1 Burkholderiaceae bacterium | reverse complement strand
ACGTGCCCCACGATGTTGCCAAACTGCCGCCGCTGCGTGCCGGCCATGCCCAGCAGCCAGCGCGGCTTGGTCATCAGGTTCAGGATGTTGGCCAGCGTCAGTTTGGGTGGCGCGCTCAGACCGTTCTTCAGGTCCTTGTGGCGCTGGCCGAGAATCTGCAAATCGAGCGTGAGCACCAGCGCCGAGCAGTTAGCCGCCTTGGCCCGGTCGATCAGCCGCTCGATGAAATCGCGGTCCTTCATCACGTAGAGCTGGAACCAGAACGGGTGCCCCCCGGTGGCCTGTGCCACATCCTCGATCGAGCAGATGCTCATGGTCGACAGCGTGAACGGAATGCCGAACTTCTTCGCGGCCAGCGCCCCCAGCATTTCGCCGTTGGCATGCTGCATGCCGGTCAGCCCGGTGGGCGCAATCGCCACCGGCATGGCCACGTCCTGGCCGATCATGGTGGTGCGCGTGCTGCGGCCCTCCATGTTGACCGCCACGCGCTGGCGCAGCAGGATTTTCTGGAAATCGCTTTCGTTGGCGCGGTAGGTGCCCTCGGTCCACGAGCCCGAATCGGCGTAGTCGTAGAACATGCGCGGCACGCGCTTTTGCGCCAGGCGGCGCAGGTCTTCGATGTGGGTGATGGCGGGCATGGCGTGTCTCCTCGATGCCCATGCTATCCGCTCGCCGCACGCACCGCTGAAAAACCGGCGACAGCACCGGGCCGCCCGCGGCTCCGACCATAATGGCCGCGACAGTGCCGGCGCCACGCCGGTTTGCCGCATGACCACCGACACCATTCTGCTGCTCGAAGACGATCCCGCCATTGCGGCCACTGTCGCCTATGCGCTGGAGCGCGAGGGTCTTGCGGTGGCGCAGGCCCGCCTGGTGCGGGAAGCCCGGCGGCTGCTGGAGGCGGGCGGGCCGCAGCTGGCGATTTTCGACGTGGGCCTGCCCGACGGCAGCGGGCTCGATCTGTGCCGTGCCCTGCGGCAGGGCGAGATCGCCGGCATGGCCGAGCTGCCGCTGATCCTGCTGACGGCGCGCGGCGAGGAGATCGACCGGGTGCTGGGCCTGGAGCTGGGCGCCGATGACTACGTGGCCAAACCCTTCAGCCCGCGCGAGCTGGTGGCCCGGGTGCGCGGCCTGCTGCGCCGCAGCCGGCGCAAGACACCCGCGCCGGCCGGGCAGGCCCGGTTCGAGCTGGATGCCGCGGGCCAGCGCATCTGCTATGCCGGGCAATGGCTGGCGCTCACCCGTCTCGAATACGGCCTGCTGCACACGCTGCTGAAAGCGCCACTGCGCATCCACAGCCGGGGCGCATTGATGGACGCCGTGTGGGGCCACAGCACTGAGGCCACCGACCGCACGGTGGACACCCACATCAAGACGCTGCGCGCCAAGCTGCGCGCCTGCACACCGGGGATGGACCCCATCACCACCCACCGGGGCCTGGGCTACAGCCTGACCGACCCCGCCGGACGCTGAGCCACCATGCGGCTGGGCCTGCGCATCTTCTTTGCGTTCTTTGCCATCGCCGGCATTGCGGCGTTCTTTGTGCTGCGGGTTTTCATTGCCGAGGTGAAGCCCAGCGTGCGCGAGGTGATGGAAGACGTGCTGATCGACAGCGCCAACCTGCTGGCCGAGCAGGCCAGTGCCGATCTGCGGGCCATGCCGGCCGGCGGCACGCTGGACGGCACCCGCTTCGCCCGGGGCGTGGCCGACTACGCGGGCCGGCCGGTCGATGCGCGCATCTGGGGGCTCGACAAACGCTCGCTGGATTTCCGGGTCTATGTGACCGACGTCGCCGGCCGGGTAGTGTTCGATTCCGCCACCCCGGCCGCCACCGGCGCCGATTATTCACGCTGGCGCGACGTGGCCCGCACCCTGCGCGGCGAGTACGGAGCCCGCGCCACCCGCGAGGTGGAAACCGATGACCGCAGCTCGGTGATGTACGTGGCTGCCCCGGTCACCAATGCCGGCCGGGTGATCGGCGTGCTCACCGTGGCCAAGCCGCTGGCCACCATCAGCCAGTTCATCGACCGGGCCGAGCGCAGGATGCTGGTGGCCGGTTTATGGCTGCTGGCGCTGTCGCTCGCGGTGGGGGTGGCGGCCACGCTGTGGCTGGTGTGGTCGGTGCGCAGGCTGCGCCGCTATGCCCAGGCGGTGGGCACCGGCGAGCGGGCCACGGTGCCCGCGCTGCCGGGCGAGCTGGGCGACCTCGCGGTGGCGGTGGACGGCATGCGGGAGCGGCTGGAAGGCCGGCATGCCGTGGAGCAGGCCATGCGCGCCATGACCCACGAGCTGAAGAGCCCGCTCGCTGCCATTGGCGGCGCTGCCGAGCTGCTGCACGATGATCTGCCGGTGCCCGAGCGCCAGCGCTTTGCCAATCTGGTGGGTGAGCAGGTGGTGCGGCTGCGCAGCATGGTCGACCGTCTGCTGGAGCTGTCCAAGCTGGAGGGCATCGCCGTGCTGCCCACCCCCGGCCCGGTGGACATGGTGGCGCTGGCGCGTGCGGCCGTGCGTGCGTACGAGGCGGTGCTGGCGCAGCGCCGCCTGCAGGTGCGGTGGGGTGGCGAGGCCAATGCGCAGGTCAGCGGCGACGCCGAGAAATTGGCGCTGGCGCTGTCGAACCTGCTGGGCAACGCGGTGGATTTTGCGCCCGAAGGCAGTGTGCTGGAGCTGGGCGTGCACCCCACCGCGGGCCGGGTAGCGGTGGTGCTGCGCGACCACGGGCCCGGCGTGCCCGACTATGCGCTGCCGCAACTGGGGCAGCGCTTCTTTTCCCTGCCACGCCCGCACGATGGCCGCAAGGGCAGCGGTCTGGGGCTGGCCATCGTGAAGCAGGTGGCGGTGCTGCACGGCGGCACCGTGGCCTTTGCCAACGCCCATCCGGGGTTGCGGGTCACGCTGTCCCTGCCCGCCGCCTGACATTTTCCGGCCCGGCTTCACCCTGGCTTCACACAGCACATCGTTTCCCCACGGGGGCTTGCGAGCATGCGCCTGCCCATTCACTGGAGGAGCATGTTGTGAAATATCCGTTGTTGTCCAAGGTCGCCGCCATCGGCGCCATC
>DASWYJ010000162.1:0-4779 GCA_036405035.1 Burkholderiaceae bacterium | reverse complement strand
GGTGGCCAGGGTTTGTTTGGCGTGGAGCTGTTCGTCAAGGGCGAAGACGTGTGGTTCAGCGAGGTCAGCCCGCGCCCGCACGACACCGGCATGGTGACGCTGACCACGCAGTGGCAGAACGAGTTCGAGCTGCACGCCCGCGCCATTCTGGGCCTGCCGGTCAACACCCGGCTGAAGAGCCCGGGCGCCAGCGCCGTGATCTACGGTGGCGTCGATGCCCAGGGCATCGTGTTCGACGGCGTGGCCGAGGCGCTGCGGGTGCCGGGCACCGACATCCGCCTGTTCGGCAAGCCCGAGAGTTTTGTCAAACGCCGCATGGGCGTGGCGCTGGCCTTTGACGCCGACGTCGAAGTGGCCCGCCGCAACGCCAAGCTGGCGGCCTCCAAGGTCAAGCCCCGCGTCGCATAACGCCATGGCCTTGACGTGACCGAGGCCATCCCCCATCGCATTCCGGCACGTGTGCTGCCGGTGCTGGTGCTGGCCCAGTTTGCCGGCACCTCGCTGTGGTTCACCGTCAACGCGGTCATGCCGGACCTGCAGCGCGATTTCGGCTGGCCCGCCACTGCGGTGGGCACGCTCACCTCGGCGCTGCAGATGGGTTTCATCGTCGGCACGCTGGTGTTTGCGCTGCTCACCATTGCCGACCGTTTTCCCGCCCGCCGCGTGTTCCTGCTCTGTGCGCTGGCCGGTGCCGCCTGCACCGTGGCGGCCTGGGCCATGGTGCAGCACTTCACCGCGCTGCTGCTGTGGCGGGCGGCCACCGGTTTCTTTCTGGCCGGCATCTACCCGGTGGGCATGAAGATCGCCGCCCAGTGGTACCGCCAGGGCCTGGGCGCCGCGCTGGGCCTGCTGCTCGGTGCACTGGTGCTGGGCTCGGCCAGTCCACATGGCCTGCGCGCCATCAGCAGCCAGCTGCCCTGGCCCAGCGTGATGCTGGGCGTGGCCTTGCTGGCGGCGCTGGGCGGGGTGCTGCTGTACTGGGGCCTGCCCGAGCCACCCGCTGCACCCAAGGCCGCGCCGCTGCAATGGCGGGCCTTGTCCGTGCTGTGGACCGACGCCAAGGTGCGCGCCTCGGTGCTGGGCTACTTTGGCCACATGTGGGAGCTGTACACCATGTGGGTGCTGGTGCCGCTGCTGCTGGCCAGCCGGCTGCAGGGCGCGGCGCTGTCGGCCGCGGCGTTCTTCGTGCTGGGGGCCGGGGTGCTGGGCTGTGTGGGCGGTGGCCTGCTGGCGCGGCGCTGGGGCAGTGCTCGCGTGGCCGGTGTGCAGCTGGCCACCAGCGGCCTGTGCTGCCTGCTCGCGCCCTGGCTGGCGGGGGCGGAGAGCATGGCGTTCTACCTGTGGCTGCTGGTGTGGGGCATTACCGTGTCGGGCGACTCGCCGCAGTTCTCGGCGCTCACCGCCCGCAACGCGCCACCGCAGGCGGTGGGCAGCGTGCTGACGCTGAGCAACAGCATCGGCTTTGCGATTTCGGTGGTCAGCATCGTGCTGTTCGTGGCGCTGTCGGCCCACCACCCGGTGGCCACGCTGATGCCCTGGCTGGCCCTGGGGCCGGCGCTGGGCCTGTGGGGGCTGTGGCCGCTGTGGCAGGCCGAACGGCGCGCTGCAGCATGATTTTCGAATGAAATGTGGCCGTGGCCAGCGTCAAATATCAATACTTCGCTATAAAAATATGACTATCCCGGGGCGTGCCCGCACGCCGCTCCGGCCTACTGGAACGCCACCTCGGCAAAGCTGCGCAGCTTGCGGCTGTGCAGCTGCCGGGTGCCACGCTCGCGCAGCAGCTCAATGGCGCGGATGCCGATGCGCAGGTGCTGGTCTACCCGCTCGCGGTAGAAGTGGTTGGCCATGCCCGGCAGCTTGATCTCGCCGTGCAGCGGCTTGTCGCTCACGCACAGCAGCGTGCCGTAGGGCACGCGGAAGCGGAAGCCGTTGGCGGCGATGGTGGCGCTTTCCATGTCGAGCGCCACCGCGCGGCTCTGGCTGAAGCGGCGCTGCGCCTGGTTGCCGGGCAGCAGCTCCCAGTTGCGGTTGTCGGTGCTGGCCACGGTGCCGGTGCGCATCACGCGCTTCAGGTCGGCGCCGGCCATCTGCGTGACCTCGGCCACGGCCTGCTCCAGCGCCTGCTGGATCTCGGCCAGCGCGGGAATGGGCACCCACAACGGCAGTTCTTCGTCGAGCACATGGTCCTCGCGCACATAGCCGTGGGCCAGCACGTAGTCGCCCAGCTGCTGGCTGTTGCGCAGGCCGGCGCAGTGGCCCAGCATCAGCCAGGCGTGCGGGCGCAGCACGGCGATGTGGTCGGTGATGTTCTTCGCATTGGCTGGCCCCACGCCGATGTTCACCAGCGTGATGCCGCTGTGGCCCGGCCCCGCCAGGTGGTAGGCCGGCATTTGCGGCAGCCGCGGCGGCGCCATGCCCAGCGCGTCATCGGGTTCGGCCGGCAGGCCGGTGCGGCGCGTGACCACGTCGCCCGGCTCAATGAAGGCGGTGTAGGCGCTGCCGGCGTCCTGCATGGTGGCGTGGCCCAGCCGCACGAATTCGTCGATGTAGAACTGGTAGTTGGTGAACAGCACGAAGTTCTGGAACCAGCCGGGCCGGGTGCCGGTGTAGTGGCGCAGCCGCTGCAGCGAGTAGTCGACCCGCGGCGCGGTGAACAGTGCCAGCGGCTGCGGCGTGCCGGGTGCGGGCTCGTGGTTGCCGTTGGCAATGCCGTCGTCCATGGCGGCGAGGTCGGGCAGGTCGAACACGTCGCGCAGCAGCGCCCGCCGGGCGGGCGGCAAATCGCCTTCCAGGTGCTCGTGGCCGGCGAACGAAAAGTGCAGCGGAATGGGCTGGGTGCTGGTGGCGATCTCCAGCTCGGTGGCGTGGTTCTGCAGCAGCAGCGCGAACTGCGCGCGGTAGTAGTCGGCAAACAGCGCGGGCTGGGTCAGCGTGGTCTCGAAGCGGCCCGGTCCGGCCACGAAGCCGTAGCTCAGGCCGGCACTGGCGGCGTCGCCGTGCCGCTGGACGGACTCGGTGCGCACCCGCACCATCGGGTAGCAGGCACGCACCCGGCGCGCGGTGGCGGTGGTGTCTGGTGCGGCCACGAAGGCGCGCATGGCCTCGCGCAGGTGGGCGATGCCGCTGTCGTAGATGTGCTGCACCTGGGCCAGCGCGGACTCGGGGTCGCTGAAGCGGGCGGGCGCAATGAAGGCGGGAAGATCGAACATGGCCCGATTCTGGCGCAATCCGGCGGCAGTGCCGCGGCGCTCAGGCGCTGCGGATGCGGACGGCGTGCCGGGTCAGTTCCACGCCGGCAATACACACCAGCAGCCAGGCCAGCCCCGACGCGCAGCCCGCCAGCACGTCGCTGGCGTAGTGCACCTGCAGGAAAACGCGGCTGCTGGCGGTGGCAAAGGCGATGCCGGTGGCCGCCAGCACGACGGGCAGGCCGGCCACGGCCATCCAGCGCCCCGGCATGACCCGCAGCAGCAGATAGGCCAGCATGCCGTAGGCCACCACCGCGCCGGAAGCGTGGCCGCTCGGGAAGCTCCAGCCGTGGGTGTAGGTCAGGCTGTGGTCGAACAGCGGCCGGGCGCGCGCGAACAGGCTTTTCAGCAGCGCGCCCAGCAGGGCGTTGCCGAGCAGCGCCGCCACCCAGGGCAGCACCAGCCATTCCCGGCCCAGCAGCGGCAGCACGATGGCCACGACCAGCCCCAAGGTGAGCAGCGTGGCCGAATCGCCGAAATGGGTGATGAGGGCAAACGCCTGCAGTGTGCGCGGGCCGGTGCTGGCCCGGATCGCGTTGGTCAGCACCGTATCGAGCTGCGCCACCGTGCCGCCGTCGCCGATGCCCATGGCGAGCAGGCCGAACGCCAGCGCGGCCAGCACCACCAGCGCGAAACCAAAAACCAGGTGCACCGCGAGCAGCAGGCCGGGGGGCATGCTGGTGCGTATGCGGGGGATCCAGTAGTGGCGGCTGAAGCCCCAGGCGCCGGCCACGGTCCAGCACAGCAGCACCAGTGTCAGCACGAACGCGGCGAGCGCGTGGGTGCCCAGGGCGTAGGCCATTTCGGAGAGCAGGGAAGTTTCAGTGGGCATCGGGCAGGATATCGGTGGTGGCCATGCAGGCGAATTCGCCGCGCTGCGCATCGTAGTCCCATCGCTCGACCAGGGCCGCGCGCTGGCCGGTGTAACGGTAGCGTATGCGGTGCACCGAGTTGCCGGCCTCGCGCCGCAGCCGCGACGATACCGCGGTGCCGGCCTGCACCGCCCACAGCGCGCGCGGCAGGCCCTGCAGCGGCAGCACGAACGGCAGGTGGATGTGCCCGCCCAGCACCAGGTCGGCCCCGGCCTGCGACCAGCGCCGCACGGCCTGCGCATGGCCGCGCAGCAGGTTGTGGTGGTCGCGCGGTTGCGTCACCGCCACCGGCTGGTGTGTCACCACCAGCCGCAGCTGGTGCGCATCAGCCTGGGCGAGCTGCGTGGCCACACGCTCGATCTGCGCGGGCGAGATGTCGCCGTTGCGGTGGCGCCAGCGCCGGGTGGTGTTGGTGCACAGCACCAGCCATTCGGGCGAGGTGAACTGCGGCTCCAGCGCCGGCCCGAAGGCGCGGCGGTGGCGGGCATAGGGCCAGAACAGCCGCGCCAGCGGGTTGAGCAGCGGGATGTCGTGGTTGCCCGGTACCACCAGCACCGGCGCCGGGCCGAGCCGGTCGACAAAGGCGCGGGCGGCGGCAAACTGCGCCGGCGTGGCGCGCTGCGTGATGTCGCCCGACAGTACCACCAGCGCCGGCG
>DASWYJ010000161.1:0-7759 GCA_036405035.1 Burkholderiaceae bacterium | reverse complement strand
TTCCAGCTCCAACTGCTTGGCGCGAACCGCCAGCCGTCGTGAACGCCAGTAGTTCTGATAGCTGACCAGACCGATCAGGCCCACCACCAGCGCGATCGCGAGCGTGCGCAGGACGAAGGCCTGGCGGCTGCCGTCACCGAGTCCGCCCACGGCCAGCACGCTCCAGGCCGCCATCGACACCAGCAGGCTCATTGCCAGGAACAAGCCTAGGCAGACCCAGGCCAACGTCATCGGTGGCAGTCGGCCGAGGCGGTTGCGCAGGAGATACAGTGCGCAGAGCGTGCCCAAGGCCACCCACTGGATGCCCAGTGAGGCCAGCCCGAACTGCACCAGGCGCTCGCTGCTCTCGGCGGGGGCCAGGGCAAGGATTGCCGCCAATGCCTCGCCACCCAGCATCACGCCGAGAAGGGCGGGCGGGCGCCAGAGCGCGGCAAGGGGATCCGGGGAGGCGTTCAAGGCGGGTCGGCGGCTTTTCCTCAGGGTAGCAGAGGCGACAATGGGGGGGCTGACCTGGCTAAGGGGTGCGGCCACCCACCGCCTGCCCCCGGCGAGTGCCCGCCCGTCGGTCCTGACTGGCAACCCCGTGGCACGATGGATAAGGTTGACTCGCCAAACTGGGAGGGGCGCCACGTTGTCACACCTGTACCCACACCCGCTGCACCGCGGCTCGCGCGGCTTCACCTTGGTGGAGCTGATGGTGACCGTCGCGGTCCTGGGCATCATCGCGGTCGTCGCCGTGCCTGCCATGACCGACATGATCAACAACAGTCGGGTTCGCGGGGCGTCGGAAGAGGTGACCGGGGCGCTGCAACTAGCCCGGTCGGAGGCCTTGAAGCGCAACCAGCGCATCATCGCCTGTGCTTCCGCGTCCGGAACCAGCTGCGCCGCTTCCGCAAGCCGGATGGTGGTGTATTGGCAGGATCCGGCCAATGCCGCCACCACGGAACTGGTGCGTGAGATTTCCATGCCGGGCAGCGTGCAAGTTTCTGGGGCGGCGGCCGGGATACAGTTCCGGGCCTCTGGCGTCGCGGACAGCGCGCAGCAACTCCAAGTCTCGGTGGCCGGGCACTCGCGCTATGTATGTGTGCAGATCAGTGGTGTGATCTCGGTGAAAAAGGTGACCTGTTCATGAAAACCCCCACCCAATTGAAATCTCTCCCCCGGCACATCCGCGGCATGAGCTTGATCGAAGTCCTCGTTGCCGTGGTGGTGCTGGCGGTGGGCATGCTGGGTGTGGCCTCCATGCAGGCATTGGCCCTGCGCGGTGGGCAAGGCTCATTGGAAAGCAGCCAAGCGGTGATGGCCGCAAACTCCATTATCGAGGCGATGCGCGCCAACCGGCTGAATGCGGCGGCCTATGTCTTCAATGGCACCGCCGCTTGCGCAACGGTGCCTGCTGCTGGCGGCTCGCTCGCATCAAACGATCTCAATAACTGGGTGACGCAGCTCAAAGCCACCATCGGCACGGGTGCTGGCGACACCACCACCTGCGGCAGCATCACCCAGGCAGGTGGCGTGTATACCGTCACCGTCCAGTGGGATGACCGCCGCGCAGGGGGGGCTCAAACCCGGACGGTGGTGACGGAGGCGCGCATATGAGCAGGGGAAAGCAAGCAGGCTTCGGTCTGATCGAATTGATGGTTGCCATGGTGCTGGGTCTTCTTGTGCTGGGTGCGGCTGTCGCCGTGTTCCAGTCCAATCTGCGCACGTTTAATGCCAACGATGGACAGAACCGTGTGCAGGAAAACGCGCGCGTGGCCTACGAATTGCTCTCCAAGGATGTGCGGTCCACCGGAAGTTCCGCCTGCTCCGCAGAAGCTTCGGTGCTGGGGGCGGACGCGATGAGCACGTCATTCAAGACCCCCCTTTCCGGCAGCGCAACCGAGCTCACCACGGTGTCGGCGGATGACCTGTCGTACCGGGTGAAAACGGCGTCCGCGTCCGCGGTCACGTTGGTGGAAAGCGCGCCCCAGGCGAGTGACATTTTCAAGGTGGGTGACCGCGTCATGGTGTGCAATGCGGCCATGACCGGGTTTGCCCAGATCGCCTCGATTGCCGGGCAAACCGTTACGTTTACGGCAGCATTGGAGTTCGACCCGGCGCTTACCGAATATGGTGATCCGGCCAGCATCTCCATCGCGCGCTTCCGTAATAACCGCTGGCATGTGAAGGCCAACGGCGGCGCCACCGGCAATTCGCTGTACGTCAACCGCAATGGCGGCGGTGACCAGGAAGTGGCTGAGGGGGTGCAGCGGCTGGACGTGACCTACCACCAGGCGGCCAACGGCAACCCCGCGGTGTATGTCGCTGCGCCCACGGATTTCCAGTCGGTGGATGCCGTGCGCATGTTCATGCCCATGCGGGCGGTGATGCCCTCCAAAGCCCCTGGTGAGAACGACATCGTGAACCGAAACGTGGCTTCTACCGCCAGTATCAGGAATCGCAGTCTATGAAGAACGTCCAGTCTTTTCGGGGCAACCGGCGGCAACGGGGCATCTCGCTGCTCGTAGTCCTGTTGTTGCTGGTGGTGATGTCGGTGCTTGGCGTGGCGGTGCTGCGCAGCTCCGCGATGCAGGAGCGCATGAGCGCCAATCTACGCGACCGCAGCTTGGCTACGCAGGCGGTGGAGAACGCGCTTGCAACTGCTCGGGCCAACTTGGCAGCAGCGCCCAAATGGCGCACCACGGTGCCTACCGCCGCCGACTGCGCGAGCGATGGTATCTGCCCTTCCTACACCGCGGAATCCGCCGCGGGGTGGCGCGCGGGCCCCACCCTCCGTGGCGTGGCAACCCAGTATTGGATCGAGTATCTGGGCGAAAACACCACTGCCATGGAGACCACCGGCGTCATCCCGGGGTCGGAGACCACCAATCGCGGACCGCTGTTCCGCATCACCGCACGCACCAATACCGACGGGCGTGCGATGGTGGTCCTGCAATCCGATGTCATCTACCGTAGTCCCAAGCTGTGAGCGCCGCCATGAAGACCCGAGTCGTTCAAGCCCGTAAGTATTTCGCAGCGACGCAACCTTGGTGGGTGGCACCCGCAGCCTGCCTCGCTACCTTGCTGGCATTGCCGGTCAGTGCGGGCATCACCATTCCGGACGAACCGTTGACCACCGGCAACAAGGTGGCGCCGAACATCCTGTTTATCCTGGATGATTCAGGTTCGATGGCGTGGCGTAACATGAATAATCAGGACATCGCTCAAATTACCGGTTCCGGGAATTTCAGTGATGGTCCGGACGCCAATGGCATCACAACGGGCACCAGCAAGGATAGTGAGAGTACTGGAAACTCTGCGATGTACGAGCAGAACTACATTACCAACTCGCTCTATTACAACCCCTCAGTTACCTATCAGCCCTGGATGGGGGCGAATGGTAATCGCCTGAGTGGTGGCACTAGCTATACCTCTGCGTATAGCAGCGACAACTACGCCAGCAACGATGGTAACGGCAGTTCCGGCGGCAGCAGGAATCTTTCCAATAACACGCAGACGTTCTACGTTCCAAAGGATACCGCCGAAACGAGTTTGTCCTATCTTTCCAATGTCGAAAACTATCATCGGTATCAGATTATTTCAGGCGGCGTTGATGTCTTGCGAGGGGAGTACGGTAAAATCGTCGCTACCTCGGGCAATTCCGCCATCTCGCCCTCCAGCGGGACTGTTCGGGGATCGGGAAGCAACACCCACCCGGTATCGGGACATTCTGCTGGCGATAAACTTGTTCTCAATATTAAATCTCCCAGCAGTTCCAGAAGCGTTTTGTACTGGGTCTATGCGCCTGACAGTTCCTTGGTTTGTTCAGGGCAGGTGAATGCGGGAGATACCGATACCTGTTCGGTTAATTCAGCCCTGTCCGGTAATTACAGCATAGTTGCAAAGCGCTGGAACAATGCCAACAGCGATGCGGATTATAGTCTGTGGGGCGCTTGGAGTCGAACCAACAGCTGTGACGGCGGAAGCGCTGGCACTTGGGGCTGGATCAACTGCACGCCTGCCACCCCTCCTACGCCGAATGCGCCTACCGGTCGCTCGGTGGCGGACGAAAAAACCAATTTTGCTACGTGGTATTCCTTCCACCGCACCCGCATCAAGGCAGCAAAGGCCGGCGCCGCCGAAGCCTTCCGCCCGTTGGGTAACAAGGTGCGCGTTGGCTACCGCAGCCTGCACCAGAACGGAAGTACCAATTTCGACATTCCCGTCGGGGACGGGAACGACGGGCGATTTGTCGACAATGTGACGCCTGCCACTACGAGCCGTACCACCTGGTATCGCCGGTTGTTCGCGGCAAGCGCTAACAACGGAACGCCGTTGCGTAACATTCTTGAAAATGCGGGCAAGTATTTTCAGGATACGACCACCTCCGGTCCCTATGGGCCCGAGGCAGGGTCCAACCAGTACTCATGCCGCCAGAACTTCTCGATTCTGACCACTGACGGCTACTGGAACGGTGCAGGTTCGTCGGTTGGGAACGCCGACAACACCGCGGGAAGCTTGATTACCGGCCCCAAGGGCGAAAGTTATCAATATAGTCCGGGGGCGCCGTATGCCGGTGCGGACTCCAATACATTGGCCGACGTGGCCATGTACTACTGGAAGACCGATCTTCGCGACCTCGCCAATAACGTTCCCACCACACAGGCTGATCCCGCGTTCTGGCAGCATATGGTGACCTTTGGGATTTCCATCGGTCTGAAAACGTCGATGGGCTGGTCCAGTGTTGGCGACGTACCGGCCAACCCCGCGTGGCCGCAGCCGGGTGACGACCGTGCTGCCAATATTGACGACCTGTTGCATGCAGCGGTCAACGGTCGGGGATCTTTCGTTTCCGCCAGCAACCCCAAGGAATTCACAAGCGGTCTGGCCAAGGCGTTGGCTGCGATCGCCCAACGAACCAGCTCCTTCTCGAACGTCGCCACCAATGCGGCCTCCATCAAGACGGGCGGCAAGGTATTCAACGCCAGCTATGTGTCCGGTCTCTGGACTGGCGCCGTGAAGGCGTGGACGCTCGATGCAAACAGCGAGCCCTCTGTACAGGCGTGGTCGGCAACAGTTCCGGCCGCGGCAAGCCGCAAGGTGTTCACCTTCAATGCGGGGTCTGGCGACACCTTCCCGACTTCCACGCAACTCTCCGCGCTGGCCAGGCCGGGTGGGCCTGTCGATTATCCGGTCACCGGCTCCGAAAATGCCGCCTATATCAAGGGCGACGGGGCACTGGAAGAACGCAATGGCGGGCTGCTGCGGAATCGTGCAAGCACGGTGCTGGGCGACATCGTTAATTCGTCGCCTGCGTATGTCGACGACACCAAAACCCTGTACGTGGGCGCCAACGACGGCATGTTGCACGCTTTCGATGCCGACACTGGCGTCGAGCAGTTCGCTTATATTCCTGGATTGGTGAACCTGGGCGACCTGAGCCAGCTGAGCCGGGGCGACTACACCCACAAGTGGTTTGTTGACGGGCCGGTGGTTGTGACCAACCGCAAGCTGACGCCCAACAAGAACTATCTGGTTGGTGCAATGGGTCGCGGTGGCAAGGGTTTGTTTGGTCTCGACGTCACCAATCCCGCTGCCTTCGGCACGGGGGACGTGAAGTGGGAGATTGGCGGCGGTAATGCCAACATGGGCTTGGTGACCGGGCGGCCGATCCTGGCCCGCGTGGGCGGAGGCTCGGTGGCGGCGATCGTGGGGAACGGGGTGAACAGCACCAACAACCGGGCCGTTTTGTTCGTGATCAATCCAGCAACCGGCGCCATCATCAGGGAGATCGACACTGGAGCAGGAGATGCCGCGAACCCGAATGGCCTTTCGGCGCCCACAGGCATCCTGGGGCGCGACGGCAGGACGCTGGCTTATGCGTATGCGGGTGACCGTTTGGGCAATGTCTGGAAGTTCGACATGAGCAGCGCCTCGCCGGCCAGCTGGACGGTGACCAAGATGTTCACCGCCCGCACCGCCAACGGCACTGGTGCCGTGCAGCCGATCACTGGAGGCGTGACGGTGGCGACAGATCCCCGGACCTACAAGCGGTGGGTGTTCTTCGGGACTGGCAGTTACATGACTACGACCGAGGCTGACGACAAGGTTCCGGGTACCCAAGGCATGTACGGCATCATCGATACGGGTTCCACTGTGACGCATGGACAGCTGAAGAAGCGCTCGATCATCAACACTGGGGCCACCCAGGATGGTTATCCCGTGCGCACCTTCGAAGCCAAGACGGATCTGGCTGCCACCTACAATGGCTGGTACATGGATCTGCCGGGCAAGGGCGAGCGGATCGTGCAGGATGCGCAGCTGGTCTCCAACATCCTGGTCACGGCCAGCATGATTCCAGAGGGTGATGCGTGTGAAGCTTCCGGGTCAGGCTATATCAACGCCCTCGATGCGTTCACGGGGACCAGTGCGGGCAAGTCCTTCTTCGATCTCGACAAGGACGGAGACACCACGGATCAGAGCATCGGTGGTGTGCCCGTGGGTTCAGTGAACTTCGGTGTGGGCATGCCCACCTTGCCGATCATTCTGGATGGCAAGTTGGTCGTGGGTGGCACCAATGCGGGTGAAAAGCCCGGTTCCGGCGGGATCGTCGGCAAGGAGTGGTCGCCGGTTTCCTGGCGCGAGATCAGGAGGGATTGAGCGCCATGACGACCAAGACAAAGGAGTTCTTCATGCGCAGCCCGAAGGCCGGCGGTTTCACCCTGATCGAGCTCATGGTCGTTGTGGCCATCATTGGCATCCTTGCGAGTATCGCCTTGCCCTCCTACAACGAGCACATGCGCAAAACGCGGCGTGCTGCAGGAGCGGCCTGTGCATTGGCGGCTGCTCAGCAGATGGAGCGTTTCTACACCACCTCCATGGCCTACAACGCAGCCGGAACGCCATCAGCGGCAACGCTTACGTCCATCTGCGAGCCAAAGGCGCGTGAATACTACGCTTTTGCGGTGAACAACCTGGCGGCGAAGACCTATACGATAGCTGCCTCCCCCCAAGGTGCGCAGAGCGGAGATTCCTGCGGCACCCTGTCAGTGAATCAGGCCGGCACCAAGTCCCCGACTACCTCGGGCTGTTGGTAAATCCCGGCAACCGCGACAAACAACAAACCCGCCGAAAGGCGGGTTTGTTGTTGGTTCCAGCATGCCTAGCGAAGCGGAATCAGCAGCAACCGCCCAGCGTATCCGCAAACGAATTGACCGCTGCCGCCGCCACCCCGGTGGTCTCGCCACGCAGGCTGGCCGCATTGTGCTCCGCCATCACGCGGGCCACGCAGGCGGTGACCGCCTTGCCCATCGGGATGTGCAGGAACTCGTTGGGGCCGTGGGCGTTGGAATGCGGACCCAGCACGCCGGTGATCATGAACTGCGCGCCGGGGAACTTCTCGCCCAGCATGCCCATGAAGGGGATGGTGCCGCCTTCGCCCATGTACATGGCGGGCTTGCCGAAGAATTCCTGGCTGGACTGCTCGATGGCCGCTTCCAGCCACGGGGCCAGCGCCGGCGCGTTCCAGCCGGTGCTCGCCTTTTCCAGTTTCAGGCTGACCTCGGCGCCGTAGGGCGGGTCCTTCAGCAGGGCTGCCTGCAGCAGCTCGCCGCCGCGTTTGCCGTCCAGGGTGGGCGGCAGGCGCAGGCTGAGTTTCAGTGCGGTATGCGGACGCAGCACGTTGCCGGCCGAGGCCAGCGGCGGGATACCGTCGACGCCGGTGATGGACAGTGCCGGCCGCCAGGTGCGGTTGAGCACCAGTTCGGTACGGTCACTG
>DASWYJ010000160.1:0-5056 GCA_036405035.1 Burkholderiaceae bacterium | reverse complement strand
TAGTCGCCCTGGCTGCCATCCTTGCGGTATTCCTCGCGCACCGTGCGCTTGCCCTGCCGGTAGACTTTTTCCACCCGGCCGTCGGTTTCGCGGTCGATGGTGACGGCGGCCCACGCGGCAACACCCATCAGCCCGCCCATGCCACCGATATCGGTGATGGAGAGCTGCACCCGGCGCTCGCCTTCGGTGAACACGCCCTTTGCGCTGGAGCCGGCAATGCCCATCGCGGTGCCGCCCTGGGCCTCGAACGATTCGCGCTGCAGCCCGCCAATGCGCTCCGGCAGCAGCGCTTTCAGATCCTGTGGCGGAATGGGCGTGCCGCCGCCGCCGGCCACGGCGCCCATCATTGCGGCAGCAGCCTGGTTGGCCGCTGCGCTGTCGCCCGCCGCCTGGGCCTTTTCCATCTGCCGGCCGGCTTCTTCCATCTTGCGGGCGAAGGCTTCCATTTTGGCGGTGTCGAGCTTCACCTCGCCGCCCGGCGTGGTGATGGACACGTCGCCGCCACCACCGCCCGCGTTGCCGAAGCCCACCGCCGGCGACGCCAGCCGCGTGACCGCGCCGATCACCACACCAGCCACGATGCCACACACAATGACCACCGCCGTGTAGGCAATGGCCTTGTCCTGCGGGCAGCGCATGAGCACCGGCAGGCCGGTGTAGATGAGGTAGACGGAGTACAGCGCGGCCAGCAGGCCGAGGATGGACAGCGCCGGGAACAGGTTGAAGATGCCGCCCAGAAAACCGGCGGTGGCGCCATAGCCCACCAGCTTGAGCGCGTTGGCCTGGTTCTTCGTGCCGCCGAAGGTGGGGGCGAGCGCATCGACGATGAGCGCCAGCACGAACACCATGACCAGCGACAGCACATAGCCCACCACCATGTTGACCAGCCCGGTCACCAGCGGGACGCGCAGGCTGTAACCGAAGCCGCCCACGCCCACCAGCGACAGGCCGATGAAGCCGGCCACGGCGGGCACCAGCGCGATCAGCGCGATGTAGTTTTTGTAGAGCGAGGCGGTGTCGCCCGGCTCCAGCGCGATGACCGGCCAGGTGGTGGTGGGTTTGAGCAGGATGTCCTGAATGCGCTGGACCAGAGCCATGGTGATTCCTCCCGGGAATGGTGTTGTTGCACCGGCCAGCGGCGGGGTGCTCCATGCATGGTAGCCAAAGGGCGCGTGGCCGCATAGCCTTTCCGGTGCGCCGTGGATGTCACACGGCCTTCACCGTTGGCTGGTGCAATGCACGGGCGCCCCACTCCCCCGGGGTGCGTCGGAACAACACGAAAACAGGAGACTTCAGCCCGCAGGCCCTTTGCCTGCGGGCTGCTTTTTTGCGGCGTGTGTGTACCGGGGCCGGCTGGGGCACACTGCGGGCTTGTCCATTCCGGAGCCTGCCCATGCCGCGTCCCATCCTGCCCGAACACCAGATCCACCCCGCCATCCGCGAGCGTGTGGCCAGCCACCAGCACGGCTTCGTGCAGACGGTGCAGGCTGCGGTGGCGGCGCACGATGTGCTGGTGGTGGGCATGGCCATGAACCCGTTTCCGCGCAAGGCGCGGCGCGCGCTGCATGCGGCCGGTGTGCCGCACCACTACCTGGAGTTTGGCAGCTACCTGAGCCGCTGGCGCGAGCGCAATGCGCTCAAGCTGTGGACCGGCTGGCCCACCTTTCCGATGGTGTTTGTGCGCGGGGTGCTGGTGGGTGGCGCCAGCGAGGTGCAGCGGCTGATCGACAGCGGCGAGCTGACCCGGCTGGTGGCGCCCCGGCTGGAATAGCGCCAGCCGGAAAAAAGCCCCCGGCGCGGGTACACGGGGGGCGGGAGGGCTGCGGCGCGCAGGCCGCAGCAGGGCTGCACAGGATGCGGTCAGCCGCGGTGATGGCCGCCATGGTGGCCGCGGTGGCCGTGGCGTGCGAACACGCGCAGCGATTCAGCGTCGAACACCTTCTTCTGGTCGGGCGTCAGCGCGGCGTAGAAGGTCTTGGTGGCGGCAGCGCGCTGGTCCATGCGGGCATTGCCTTCGTTGCGCAGGGCCTGCATGCGGTCGATGCGCTCGGGCGTGGTCAGCTTCCTGAATTCGGCGCGGTCGGGGCGTGCGGGCCGCTGGGCCGGCGGCTTCAGCGCGGCGGTGAAGGTTGACCAGGCGGCTTCCTGGCCGCTGGTGATCTTCAGCTTGTCTTTCAGCTCGGCGAGGCGCTTGGCGGCACGCTCCTGCATGCGGGCGGGACCGTGGTGGCCCGGGCCTTCCGCGCCGGGGCCGGCCTTCTGGCTGGCAGCGGGCGGCGGGGGCGTCTGGGCCAGGGCGCCGAAGGTGGTGGCGGTGAGCGCGGTGGCGAGCACGCCGGCCAGCAGCAGGGTGGGGAGCGATTGGCGGTAGGTGGTCATGAGAGCATCCTTTCAGGTTGGGATTTGCCCCATGCCGGGTTGTGGCATCGGGTTGACTGCAGTGTCTGCCGCTGATGTATCCACGGTATGGACGCCGCCGAAAGCTGTGTAAAGTTTTTTGACCATTGTGCACGCCGGCGCCGGCATGGGTTTTGATGCCAAATGACCCCGTAGTCAGCATAGAACATGGCGATGATGCTCCTGTATCAGGAGCAAACGAGGCGACCTGTTTCAGGCCAGGCGGCCGCTGTTGAAGTCGTCGACAGCCTGCACCAGCTCGTCGCGGGTGTTCATCACGAAAGGCCCGTACTGGGCGATGGGCTCGCGCAGCGGGCGGCCGGCTACCAGCAGCGTGCGGGCCGCTTCGGCGCCGGCCTGCAGCGCCACGGCGTCGCCGGCGGTGAGGATGGCCATGCGGCCGGCCGGCACCTCTGTGGCGCGGCCATCGGCATCCTGCACCTGCACGCTGCCGCGGTACACATACAGAAAGGCGTTGTGGCCCGCCGGCACCGGCTGCTGCAGCGGTGTGCCGGCATTCAGGTGGATGTCGAGGTAGAGCGGCCCGGTGTCGGGGCGCTGCACCGCGCCTTCCACGCCCTGCGCGCTGCCGGCAATGACACGCACCCGCACGCCGGGCGCGGGGGTGGCTTCGGGAATGTCGGCGCTCTGGAAATCGCGGTACCAGGGCGGGTTCATCTTGGTTTTTCCGGGCAGGTTGAGCCAGAGCTGGAAGCCTTCCATCGCGCCTTCGCGCTGCTCGGGCATTTCGCTGTGGATCACGCCGCGGCCGGCGGTCATCCACTGCACGCCGCCGTCGGCGACCAGGCCTTCGTGGCCGGCGCTGTCGCGGTGGCGCATGCGGCCGCGCAGCATGTAGCTGATGGTCTCGAAGCCGCGGTGCGGGTGGCTGGGAAAGCCGGCGCCGTAGTCGTCCGGGTTGTTGCTGGCAAAGGCGTCCAGCATCAGGAAGGGATCAAGGCGCTGCTGCAGGTCGTGCGTGAGCACGCGGGTGAGCTTGACGCCGGCGCCGTCGCTGGTGGGTGTGCCGGCCACCAGGCGCTCCACGCCGCGCAGGGCGGCCGTGGCAGGGTTGTTCGGAGGCGGGGTGACAGGGGATGGGCTCATGGCGTGATTACAGCGCAGGACCCGATTCCCCGCCAGCGGTGGGGCTGGCGCCGCTCAGCGCAGCACGCGCAGCCAGGCGTTGGCGGCGTCGCGCAGCTCGCGGGCTTCGTGCGGGCTGGTGGTGGCCATGCCGTTGGCGCGCTCGAACAGCTGGCGGGCGAAGCCGGCGGTTTCGGTCTGCGGCCGGGCCTGCGTCAGACGGGCGGCCTGGGTGGCAATGGCGGTGGAAAGGCGGTTCATGGAAAGAGCACCGGGGGTGCGGAGTGGAGATGTTTCAAGAATAAGGGTTTACCCGGAGATTGCAAGGCGATCTCCATGCCGCTTTGGCATGGCGGCAGGGGCTGGCCGGCATGGCGCGACAATGCATGGATGCGCATCCAGCTGCTGTCCGACCTGCACCTTGAAGTCCACCCGCACTGGGTGCCCACCCCCGCGCCGGACGCCGACCTGCTGGTGCTGGCGGGCGACATCGGCTCCTACCAGGCCGGCTCGCTGCTGGCCGATGCCGACTTTGGCCTGGCGCGGTTTTCGCCCGCCGCTGGCTGGCCTACGCCGGTGCTGTTCGTGCCCGGCAACCACGAATACGACGGCCTCGATTTCGACGACGCCCACGCCCGGCTGCGCGCCACCTGCGAACGGTTGGGCATGGTCTGGCTGGAGCGCGCAACGGTGGTGCGGGAGGGCGTGCGCTTCATCGGCACCACGCTGTGGAGCGACTTCGATGCGCTGGCCAGCCTGCCGCTCGCCCCGCCCGCCAAGCCGCATTTGCGCCAGCCGCCGCCCGACCCGCTGGCGCGGCAGCTGAAAGCCCGCGAAAAAGCCTTCCGCGCCGCCAATTTCTACCTGAAGAAGGCGGCCACCACGCGCCACGGCCAACCCTGGCTGGCCGAGCAGATGCGCGAGCAGGCGCTGGAGTGCCAGCAGTGGCTGCGCCAGGCGCTGGCCGAGCCGTTTGGCGGCACCACGGTGGTGGTGACGCATTTCGCGCCCAGCCTGCAGAGCGCCGATCCGCGCTACGGCATGGTGCCGGGCACCGCCGGCTTCTGCAATGCGCTGGATGACCTGCTGCCACAGGCGCAGCTCTGGCTGCACGGCCACCTGCACTGCCCGAGCGACTACGCGGTGGGCGGCTGCCGGGTGCTGGCCAACCCGTTGGGTTATGCGCGCAAGGGGGAGCAGGTGGCGTTCCGGCCGGCGGCCAGCGTGCCGGTGCCGGAATAAGCGCGCTGATTGCTCCTGAAACAGGAGCTATAAAGGCAGTGTTTACGCTGGCTGGCGTGCCCTGAGGCCATCAAAACAGGTGCTGAGCACCAGTTCGACGATTTCGGCGTCGCTGTGCTGGCCGCCGAGCTGCAGGAACTCCAGCACCGGGTCGCAGGCGCGGGCGTACATGGTGTAGAGCACGGCGATGGGGGGCAGCTGCGGGTTGAGCGAGCCATCGGCCTGGGCGGCCTCGATCCACGCGCCGAGGATGTCGCTGATGTCCATCAGGCCGCTGGTGTAGTCCTTGTCGGCCATCAGCGCGGCGCGCAGCGTGGAGTTGTGGCTGGGC
>DASWYJ010000159.1:0-1809 GCA_036405035.1 Burkholderiaceae bacterium | reverse complement strand
TCTCTGTCGCGGCCTGGCGGCGACCCCCTGCGGGACCAGAGGGTGGGCTTGCAGTCAGGAAGATCGCTTAGATGTTTTGGTTGTTTAGAACCGTGTATTTATTCTTTTGCAAATGCAGGCCTTGTCTTTAGATTCGGGTGTGAGCCTGTGCCGAACCTGCGGCATGGATTGTTTGGATAGCCTTGATCACCATGACTTCTGTATCCGACACCACTGAAACCCTTGAATCGCTGGAAGCGGTGCGCACCCATGCGCAGGCCGCTGGCCTGTCTTATGCCGGCGGCGTATCGCCAGCGCTGGCCTGGGCGCTTTTTTCTGCGGGCGAAGCCGTGCTGGTGGATGTGCGCAGTGGCGAGGAACGCAAATTTGTGGGGCATGTTCCCGAAAGCCTGCATGTGCCCTGGGCCACGGGCACCAGCCTGCTGCGCAACCCCCGCTTCGTGCGCGAACTAGAGGCCAAGACCGGCAAGGAGGCCGTGGTGCTGTTGTTGTGCCGCAGCGGCAAGCGCTCGGCGCTGGCCGCCGAGGCTGCGGCCAAGGCGGGCTTCACCGATGTGTTCAATGTGCTCGAAGGCTTCGAGGGCGAGATCGACGCACGGGGGCACCGCGGAACCACCGATGGCTGGCGCCTGCATGGCCTGCCCTGGGTGCAGGACTGAGCCGCGCGGAACCCGACATGGCTGCATTTGACACCCCCGCCATCGTGGCGGCGCTGCGGGGCGTGCGCCAGCAGTGGCGTGAGTCGCAAAAACGCTCGCCGGAGCCCGGTGGGCGCGAGTTCCCGTCACCCGACGCGATGGGCCAGATCATCGACCGGCTGAAGGGCGCGCTGTTCCCCATGCGCCTGGGGCCACCCGACCTGTACACCGACGGCGAAGATTTCTACGTGGGCCACACCCTGGAGGCCGCGCTCCACCAGCTGCTGGAACAGGTGCGCCTGGAGCTGCGGTATGTGGCACGCCGCGAAGGCCCGGCCGATGCGGCGCTGGATGCGCTGGCGCTCGACCACACCCGTGCGTTTGCCGCCGCGCTGCCGGCCATCCGCAGCCTGCTCGACACTGACGTCCAGGCCGCCTACCACGGCGACCCGGCCGCCCGCAGCGTGGACGAAGTGCTGCTGTGCTACCCCGGTGTGCTGGCCATGATCCACCACCGGCTGGCCCACCAGCTCTACCAGCTTGGTTTGCCGCTGCTGGCGCGCATCGTGGCCGAACTGGCCCATGGGCAGACCGGCATCGACATCCATCCCGGTGCGCGCATTGGCGAAAGCTTCTTCATCGACCATGGCACCGGCGTGGTGGTGGGTGAAACCGCCGTGATTGGCCGCCGTGTGCGCCTGTACCAGGCGGTGACGCTGGGTGCCAAACGCTTCGAAACCACACCCGACGGGGCATTGCAAAAAGGTCTGCCACGCCACCCGGTAGTGGAGGACGACGTGGTGGTCTACGCCGGCGCCACGGTGCTCGGCCGGGTGACCATTGGCCGTGGCGCCACCATTGGTGGCAATGTGTGGGTGACGCACGACGTGCCGCCAGGCGGCCATGTCACGCAGGCGGTGGCCCGGCAGAACGGCCATTCCGAGGCGGCACTGGCATGAGCACCACACTGGTCGAGAGCTTCGGCATCGCAGTGCGCCGCCAGCGCGAGACGCAAGGCTGGTCGCAGGAGCTGCTGGCCGAGCGGGCCGACCTGAACCGTTCCTACGTGGGCGAGATCGAGCGCGGGCGTGTCATTCCGTCGCTGGTCACCATCGACAAGCTGGCCCAGGCACTGGGCCTGTCGCCCCATGCGCTGGTGCGGCTCGGCGAG
>DASWYJ010000158.1:0-2378 GCA_036405035.1 Burkholderiaceae bacterium | reverse complement strand
CCGGCCAACAGGCGCAGCAATGTGCTTTTGCCGCTGCCGTCGTCCCCCTGCACACGGGTCAGGCCAGGATGGATGGTGAGGTGCAGGCCGGTGAACAGCGGGTGGCCGGGCCAGCCGTGCACCAGGCCTTCGGCGCGCAGCACGGCGGGTGGGTGGATGGTGGCGTTGGTAATGGTGCGGGCCTCTTTGGCTGGATGCCCGCGATTGTAGGAAGTGAAATTACCGGTGCAGCCAGCGCCCCACCAGCCACCGCGCGAAGTGGTCGAGCAGGTAGCCGAGCGCGCCCACCACAATGATGGCCGCCATCAGTTCGTCGTAGGCCAGCCGGTCACGCGTATCGAGGATGAAGTAGCCCAGCCCGGCCGATACGCCCAGCATTTCCGCCGGCACCAGCACGATCCAGATGATGCCAATGGCCAGGCGCACGCCAGTGAGGATGTGCGCGGTGATGCCGGGCAGCACCACGCGCCAGACCAGCTCGCGCCGGGTGGCCGACAGGCTGCGCGCCAGCAGCAGCCAGTTCTTGTCGAGCTGGGCCACGCCGGCACTGGTGTTCAGCAGCAGCGGCCACACGGCGGCAAAGGCCAGCAGAAAGTACACCGGCGCATCGCCCACGCCGAGCACCATCACCGCCAGCGGCATCCACGACAGTGGCGACACCATGCGCAAAAACTGGAAGAGCGGCGTGCTGGCCCCGGCAAAGCGGCGCGACAGGCCGGTCAGCACCCCCAGCGGCACACCGATGGCCACCGCCAGCGCCAGCCCCACTGCCACGCGCTGCAGGCTGCGCCACACGTGCGGCCACAACTCACCACCGGCGAGCAGGCGCAGCAGCGCCTCGAAGGTGGCGGTTGGTGCAAAGCTGCTGGCAATGGGGGTGCGCTGGGTCAGCAGCGTGGTGCCGGCCGACCACACCAGCAAGGCCACACCGAACCCGAGCAGCGGCCACAGCCAGCCCCAGGCCGGCAGCCAGCGCCGCGTGGCAGCCGGTTGGGCCAAAGCCGCAGGCGCTGTGTCGGCCCCGGTGCTCACACCTGCACCACTTCCTGGCGCAGCAGGTTGGCTGGCAGGCCGAACACCTGTGGCCCACCCACGGCGGTGATGGCCTGGCGCACGAAGCGGTCATCCACCAGATCACGCGCAACAAACTTCGGATCCAGCGCCTCGAGGAAACGGGTGTCGCCTTCCACCTTGGTCTGCCGGATGGCGCGCACCAGTTCCTCGGTGTAGCTGGCAAACGGGTACGGCTGGAAATCGATGCGGCGCTGCAGCCAGCCCTTGTGGTGCACCACGCCGCTGGCCTCGTAATCCAGGTAGTCGGTAGCGGCCAGCACTTTGGTGAGCGTGCGCAAGGGGTGGGGAGTGTATTTGCCCTCGCCGGTGTTGGAGAGCAGGCGCGCGGCGTCGAGCTGGTTGTTGCGGGTCCAGAGCTGCGCCTTCACGATGGCGCTGGTCACGCGCTGCGCCCACTCGGGTCGCTCCACGATATCGCGCTCGGCCAGCAGCGTGATGCAGCAGGCATGGTTCTTCCAGATGTCGCCGGAGAAACGCAGCACCTTGCCCACACCGGTAATCTCGGCCGCCGCATTGAAGGGATCGGCCACGATGAAACCGGCAATCGATTTGGCGGCCAGTGCCGACACCATCTCGGCCGGCGCCAGCACCACCAGGTTCACTTCGTTGGGGGCGATCTGCGCGTCGCGGGCACGGGTCACCGCGGTGAGGCGGTTGGCGCGCAGCAACTGCTGCAGCAGGATGTTGTGGATGGAGTACCAGAACGGCACGGCCACCGTCTTGCCCCCGAGGTCGGCCACGCTGTTGATGCTGGGCAGCACGGTGAGCGCCGAGCCGTTCACGTGGTTCCACGCGACGATCTTCGCGGGAAACTTCGAACCATAGCGCACCCACAGCGCGGCTGGCGTCAGCAGGTGGATCACATTGACCTGGCCGGCCACGAAGGCCTCGACGATCTGCGCCCAGCTGCGGAACAGCCGCGGTGCCTCGGTGCGCAGGCCCTCGGCCTCGAAGTCCTTGCGGCCGTGCGCCACCAGCAGCGGTGTGGCGTCGGTGATGGGCAGGTAGCCGATCTTCACCGGCTGGTCGTCGCCCTTGAAGGCCTGCGCCCGCGCGTCGTTGGCCATCAGCAGCGGGCTGGCCACCGCGGCGGTGGCCAGCGCCGACAGCCGCAGCATGTCGCGCCGGGTCATGCCGCAATCGCAACTGCTGTGCGCGCAAATGTGGGTGTAGCGCTGGGAGGGGTTGTTTTCCATGGCGGTTTCTCGTCAGTCAAGGGGATGGTGGTGGTGCAGCGCGGCCAGGATCTCCAACCGCAGCGCGGTGACGTCGGCCACCTGCCGTTCGCGCGGGCGGGCGATGGG
>DASWYJ010000157.1:0-7198 GCA_036405035.1 Burkholderiaceae bacterium | reverse complement strand
TCGATGCGGCCGGGGTGCGCGCCGCGCTGGCGGGAGCAGGGCCGGTATCGCTGGTGGCCGTGGGCCAGGACGGCGCTCTGGCGCGCGCGGTGGCCAGGCAGGGCCTGCTGCTGGCCATCGATGTGGGGCGCGATCCGGCGGCCTGGCCTGCGCTGTGGCGCGCCATGGAGCAGTCGCCGGGCCGGACGACCGGCCTGCGCATTCCGGACCATGTCGACTATGGCCTGATCGACCTCCCTTCGTCGGTGCGCTTCGTGGTGGTTGCCGGCGATTGCGCCCGGGTGCCTGCCGATTGGTTCCGGCTCCCCGTGATCGCACAGGTCACCAGCATCGCCGAGGCGCAGGCCGCCTTGGCTGCAGGCGTGGCCGGGCTGGTGTGCAAGGGTGCGGAAAGCGGCGGCCTGTCGGGTGAGGAGGGTACGTTCATCCTGCTGCAGCGGGTTCTGGCGCTCGCCGAAGCACAGGGCCGGGAAGTACCGGTCTGGTGCCAGGGTGGGATGGGCCTGAACACGGCGGCCAGCGCTTTTGCTGCCGGAGCCCGGGGCATCGTGCTCGATACCCTGCTGGCCGGTTTGCCCGAGTCTGGTCTCGCGCCGGATCTCAGGAAACAGATTTTGTCCATGGACGGCAGCGAGGTGCGTCGCGTGGCGGGGTACCAGGTGCTGCCCGCTACGCCGCGGGACCTGCCGGCGGTCGAGGCGCTTGATGCGGCCGGGGTACGTGCGGCACTGGCCGGAGCAGGGCCGGTATCGCTGGTGGCCGTGGGCCAGGACGGTGCGCTGGCGCGGAGCGTGCAGGACCAGTGTGGATCGGTCGAGACGCTGGTGCAGTCGTTGCGCATGCGCATCGCAGGGCAGTTCCACCAGGCGCAGACGCTCCGCCTTCTGGATGCCGACAGCCCATGGGCACGGGCCCACGGCACGCGGTACCCGGTGGCGCAAGGCCCGATGACGCGGGTCAGCGACACCGCCGAGTTCTGCCATGCGGTGGCCAACCACGGCGGCCTGCCGTTCCTGGCCCTGTCATTGATGGGGGAGCAGGGTTGCCGTGAGCTTCTGGAATCCACACGGTCACAGCTTGGTGCAATGCCCTGGGGTGTGGGGGTGCTGGGTTTCGCACCAGCCGAGGTGCTCAATCCGCAACTGGAATTGATCCGCCAGTTCCGGCCTGCGGTGGTGCTGCTGGCCGGAGGCCGGCCCTCGCAGGCCCGGCCACTGACCGACATGGGCATCCCGACCTACCTGCATGTGCCGTCGCCGGGTCTGCTGGACATGTTCCTCAAGGATGGCGCTACCCATTTTGTATTCGAGGGCCGGGAGTGCGGTGGCCATGTGGGGCCGCGCTACAGCCTGGTGCTGTGGCAGCAGGCCATCGAGCAACTGCTGCGGGTGGAACGGCCCGAACAACTCCATATCCTGTTTGCCGGCGGAATCCACGATGCCCGTTCCAGTGCCATGGTGGCGGCCCTGGCCGCCCCTTTGGCGGCCTTGGGCGCCAAGGTTGGCGTGCTGATGGGAACCGCCTATATCGCCACCGAAGAAGCCGTAACGTGTGGTGCCATTCTTCCGGAATTCCAGGCCCAGTCGCTGGCGGGCTCGGCCACGGTGCTGGTGGAAACGGCCCCCGGGCATGCGATCCGGTGTTTGCCATCCGAGTTCGTAACCCATTTCGAATCGGAGAAAAGCCGCCTGCGGGCCGACGGCGTGGACGCCAAGGAAGCATGGCTGACGCTGGAGCAGCTCACCGTGGGGCGGCTGCGCATTGCCAGCAAGGGCATCGAGAGAAGCGCGGACGCACTGGTGCCGGTAGACCGGGATCGCCAGGTGGCTGAAGGCATGTACATGATTGGCCAGGCCATCACGCTGAAGTCCACCGTCGTGGGCATGGCGGATCTGCACCGGGCCGTCACGGTGGATGCCACCGCCCGCATGGCCGCAGTGGCTTTGCCATTCCGTGCCACCACGCAGGTCGAGCCGGTTGCGATTGTTGGCATGGCATGCATTTATCCAGGCGCGCCGGATCTTGAGACCTACTGGTCCAATATCCTGCAGCGCAAGGATGCCGTTCGTGAAGTTCCCGCAGACCGGTGGAACGTGGAACAGTACTACCAGCCGGGTGACTTCGTGCAGGGCAAGACGCCCAGCCGGTGGGGTGGCTTTGTCGAAGATACGCCGTTCGATCCTCTCGAATTCGGTATTCCGCCGCATTCGCTGGCGGCGATCGAGCCGGTGCAATTGCTGTCCCTGAAAGTCGCCCGCGAGGCGCTGAAGGATGCGAACTACGAGAGCCGTTATTTCGACCGGCAGCGCACGTCGGTCATTTTCGGCGCCGAGAGCGGCACCGATCTAGCCAGCCAATACACCTTCCGCAATCTGTTCCCGCAGTATTGCGGTGATTTGCCCGAAGCGTTGGACAAGGTATTGCCGAAGCTGACCGAAGATTCCTTCCCGGGTGTGCTGGTCAACGTCATCTCCGGACGCATTGCCAACCGGCTGGGGCTTGGTGGGGTCAACTATTCGGTGGATTCTGCCTGCGCCAGTTCGTTGACCGCCATTGAGCTGGGTGTGAAGGAACTGCGCAGCGGCTCCAGTGACATGGTGCTGGCGGGTGGCGCGGATTTCCACAATGGTGTGGGCGATTTCCTGATGTTCGCATCGGTGGGTGCGCTGTCGCATACCGGGCGCTGCCGGGCATTCGACAGTACGGCCGATGGCATCGTGCTCGGCGAGGGTGTGGGCGTGGTGGTGCTCAAGCGGCTGGCCGACGCCCAGATGGATGGAGACCGCATCTATGCCGTGATCGACGGTATTGCCGGATCGAGTGATGGTAAGGGCCTGGGATTGACGGCACCCCGCAAGGAAGGGCAGAAGCGTTCGCTGGAGCGGGCCTACTGGCAGGCGGGTATTCTGCCTGCGTCGGTGGGCTTGGTTGAAGCCCATGGCACTGGAACCGTGGTGGGGGACCGCACCGAGTTGAAAACCCTTACCGAGGTTTACAACGCGGGGGGGGCAGTGGTGGGGCAGGCCGGGCTGGGCTCGGTCAAGAGCCAGATCGGGCACACCAAATGCGCGGCCGGCATTGCCGGCCTCATCAAGGTTGCCAAGGCGCTACACCACCGGGTGCTGCCACCGACCCTGCATGTCACGGCGCCGAATGCCGGCTACTCGGTTGCGTCGAGTCCGTTCACCCTGCATGCCGATCCTGCTCCCTGGACCACCGCCCGCGCATCGGCGGGGGTGAGCGCATTTGGATTCGGGGGGACCAATTTCCACGCGGTGATGAGCGCCTATCCGGCGCACCAGAGTTCGTGGGGCGCACGTGTATGGCCGTGTGAACTGTTTGTGTTCCGGGGGGAAGGGTTTGCCGAAGCGGCGGACACCATGGCCCAGCTGGATGCCTACCTCGGCCGTGGAGGTGCTGCACCGCTGCCGGATCTGGCGTTGTCGGCGTGGAGTCGTCGTGGCGGCGCCGTGCAGTGTGCGTTGGTAGCCAGTGACATTCCGGGGCTGCGCCGGCTGCTGAAAGATGCGCAGGCACGGGCCAATCCGGCGGAGATCGCCTATCGGACCGAAGACACGGGCGGCAAGCTGGCCTTCCTGTTTTCGGGGCAGGGCAGCCAGTATCCCGGCATGCTGCGCGACTTCTTCGTGTACTGCGCATCCCTGCAGGTGCCCGGTGATGCCGCGCAGCGGTACCTGGATGTTATTTTCCCCCGCGGTTCCCATGACCCGCAGTTGCGCGACGCGCAAAAGCGCCGCCTGATGGATACCCGCAACGCGCAGCCTGCCCTGGGTTTGGTGGAAATGGCGCTGTTCGACTGGCTGCAGCGGCTGGGGTGTATCCCGGACATGGCCGGCGGCCACAGTTTTGGCGAGCTCGCCGCGCTGTGCAGTGCGGGGGCTTTCGGCGCAAACGACCTGACCGCACTTGCGGAGGCCCGCGCCCGGGCGATTCTGGATGCGGCACCTGTCACCGATCCGGGCTCCATGGCCGCCACCGGCGCCAGTGCCGAGCGCCTGGCAGGCATGCTGCTGGGCTTCCCCGATGTGGTGATGGCCAATCAGAACAGTCCGGACCAGACGGTGATCTCCGGTGCGTCACAGTCGGTGGCCGCGGCGTGTGCCTACCTGGCAACCCAAGGCGTTGCCGCCAAACCCATCGATACTGCCTGTGCATTCCACTCACCGTTGATTGCACACGCATCACGCCTGTTCGAGCCAGCTCTGCGGCAGCAGGTGATCGGCAATTTGCAATGGCCCGTGTAT
Organism: Burkholderiaceae bacterium; assembly: GCA_036405035.1. Lineage (GTDB taxonomy): Bacteria > Pseudomonadota > Gammaproteobacteria > Burkholderiales > Burkholderiaceae_C > PCRC01. The sequence goes on along the minus strand of DASWYJ010000157.1, from coordinate 2,933 downwards.
TCCAATGCAACGGCGGCGCCCTATCCCAATGATGCGGGTGCTGTGCGTACGGCATTGGCAGCGCATGTGGCCAGCCCGGTCCGGTTTGTTGACCAGATCAACCGGATGTATGCCGACGGTGCCCGTGTATTCGTTGAAGTGGGTCCCCGCCAGGTGCTGCGGGGCCTGGTTGGGAAAATTCTCAAGGGACGGCCGCACCAGACCATCGCCCTGGATGATGAGCGCGGCGGGTTGAAGGCGATGTTGTCTGCCGTGGCCCAGCTCGCAGTGACTGCACGGGGTTTCAATGCCGATGCACTGTTCGATGGGCGCTCCCGTGCCGTCGATCTGATGGCGCCTGCCACAGCCTCGGGTACCACGTGGATGGTCAATGGCGGGCGCGCCTGGCCGTTGGTGGGGGCCGCACCGGCCCATGGAGCCCAGGTGGTGTCCGAGCCGGTGGTGCAGCTCGGCAGTGCCCCTGCACAAACCGCTGTACCGGTGATCGGGAATACCGCCGAGCAGGCGATGCTGGGCTACCTGAACAACATGCGCGAGCTGGTCAGCGCGCAGCGCGATGTCTTGCAGAGTTATTTTGGCGCACCGGCGGGTGCAAGCCAGGTCGTGCGGACCGTGGCACCCGTGGCGGAGGTCGTCGCACCGCGCCTGAGCTCTGCGCTTATAGCGGTGCCGGTGGCCACCACTGCGGCAGCGGCGGACCAGCCTGATCCTCGGGCCATGTTGCTGTCCATCGTCAGTGAGCGTACAGGCTACCCGGCGGACATGCTCGATCTGGATCTGGACCTGGAAGCAGATTTGTCCATCGATTCCATCAAGCGCATCGAAATCATCGGTGAATTGTCCAAGGCGTTTTCGTTGCGGGATCGCCTGGGCGAGGCAACGGACAAGACGCTGGAGCGGCTTGCCACCAAGAAAACACTGCGCACGGTGCTCGATGAATTGGCGCTGGCTATTCCTGTTGCGCCGGTAACGGTGGCTGCGCCACTGGTGGCGCCGGCGGCTGTTTCCGCGCCTGTGCCATCGATCACCGAATTGCTGCTCGATATCGTGAGTCAGAGCACGGGATACCCGAAGGATGTGCTGGATCTGGATCTTGACCTGGAGGCGGACTTGTCGATCGATTCGATCAAGCGCGTCGAGGTGGTGGGTCAGCTGGCGGCCCACCTGGGTTCGGGTGCCGGTACAACCCAGCGTGACGCGATGCTGGAAGCACTGGCGCCCCTCAAGACCCTGCGGGCAATGATCGGATGGCTGGAGTCGCTGCAGCAGAACGGGAAACAGGCTGCTGATGCAGCACCTGCCCGCCAGGATGCCGGGGCACCATCCGGGGCATTTCGCCTGGCGCGGTATGTCCTGTCGGGGCAACCGTCCGTGGCATCGGCCCAGATGGCAACACGGCTGGATGGCTTGCGGTTCCTGATTACCGACGATGGCCATGGCATCGCACCGCAATTGGCGGAACGGATCCGGAAGCGGGGTGCAGAGGTGTCCATGCTGGATTTTTCGCGCTACCAGAGGGGCGACAGCAGCATTGGGAAACTGGATGGATTGGTGCACTTGTGGCCACTCCATGCGGATGCCCGGCCAGGCGATATCCGGTGTTTCTTTGCGCTGTTGCAGGAAAGCTTGTGTGACCAGCCACGGTACCTGGTGGCTGCCGGAACCGCGGCGGGAGCACGCGGTGAAGTACTGGGAGGCGCGGGGGTTGCGGGACTGCTCAGGACGCTCCAGCAGGAGCGGCCGGGCTTGCATGCACGCATGGTGCAGATGGATATCACCGATCCGCTGGAGACGCTGGTGAACTGCCTGGAGCAGGAGCTTCTGGCGACCGATGTTGCCGTCGAGGTGGAGCACTACGCCGGTGTGCGCCAGACCCGGAACATCCACGCGATGCCATTGCCACTCGGGGAGTCCCCGGTAGGCGCGTTGAGCGACGAGAGCGTGGTGCTGATTACAGGGGGAGGGCGCGGCATCACGGCACGGGTGGCCGTGGAACTGGCGCGCCGGTTCCGATGCCATTTCGAGATCGTGGGGCGGTCATCCCTTCCCGAAGCCGAAGAATCGGAAGTGACACGATCCCTGACGGATCCGCGGGAATTGCGCCGCGTGCTGTCCACGCACAACAAGGGCATGCGCCCCGCCGATATTGAACGCATGGTGTCCACCATCCTGGCGGAGCGGGAACTGGGGCGCTCGCTGGAGGCGATCCGCCAGGCGGGTGCCTCGGTGAATTACACCGGCATGGATGTCCGGAAAGACCGGGAATTTGCCAGTTTTGTAGAGGCGTTGTACCAGCGGCATGGCCGCATCGACGCGGTATTCCATGGTGCCGGTGTCATTGAAGACAAGCTGGCCAAGGACAAGAGCCTGGATAGTTTCTCCCGGGTTTTCGATACCAAGGTCAAGCCAGCCCTCGTGTTGTCGGACTGTATTCGGGACGATGTCAAATGGGTGGTGTTCTTCTCCAGCGTTGCATCGGTGTTTGGCAACCGCGGACAAAGTGACTATGCCGCAGCGAATGATGTGCTCGACCGGCTCGCACGCGGGTGGAACACCCGCCTGCAGGGCGCCGGGAAAGTACTCGCTGTCAACTGGGGGCCATGGGCAGGTACGGGGATGGTGTCGGAATCCCTCGAAAAGGAATATGCCCGGAAGGGGATCGGGTTGATCCCGCTGGAGCAGGGTGTTGCGGCGTTGCTGGATGAGCTGCGCTGCGGACAGGATGCGCAATGTGTGCTGATGTGCGGAACACCGGATGCCTTCGCTGGCAAAGCGGAGGTCGCTGCGGCGGTGTGAAGCGAATGGATCGGATTGCAATCATCGGGATGTCCTGCCTGTTCCCGGGCGCCCCCACACTGGCAGACTATTGGGCCAATATCGTCAGCGGTGTCGACGCCATCTCCGAGGTGCCACATGCGCGGTGGGACGCTTCG
>DASWYJ010000156.1:0-1625 GCA_036405035.1 Burkholderiaceae bacterium | reverse complement strand
CCTGCGTTTTTTGCGCTTTGGCTGCCTGGCCTGGGGCGGGCCAGTGGCGCAGATCGGCATGCTCAAACAAGAGCTGGTCGAGGAGGAGCGCTGGATCTCCCGCGAGCACTTCAACCGGGTGCTGGGCGTCTATCAGGTGCTGCCGGGGCCGGAAGCGCACGAGCTGTGTGTCTACTTTGGCATGGTGGCGTGCGGCCGAATCGGGGCGGTCCTGGCGGGGCTGGGGTTCATGCTGCCCGGCTTCCTCTTGATGCTGCTGCTCTCCTGGCTGTATGTGCGGTTCGGCATCGCCTCGCCGCTGTTTGCCGTGCTGTTCTTTGGCTTCAAGCCGGCGGTGGCGGCGCTGATTGTGCGCAGCGTCCACAGGATCGCCAGCCATGCCCTCCCGAATCGCTGGCTGTGGGCCATTGCGTTTATGACAGGCGTGGCCACCGCGCTCAAGGTGGGCTTTCTCATCTCGCTGGCGGCCGCCGGCCTGGCCTATGCGCTGGTGCGCCGCCGGGAGCTGCCACCGTCGCCCATCCACGCGGCCCTGCTGCTGCTGCCGCTGGCCGCGCCAGCGGTCGTCCTGGCGACGCCCTCGATCTTGGCCCTGTTTGGCTACGGCCTCCGCACGGGACTCCTCACGTTTGGCGGCGCCTACACGGCGATCCCGTTTCTCCAGCATGATGCGGTGGAAGTCGGCAGGTGGATGACCAATGCCCAGTTCGTCGATGGGCTCGCGCTGTCGGGGATCTTGCCGGCGCCGCTGATTATCTTCGCCACCTTTGTGGGCTATCTTGGCGGCGGCCTGGGCGGCGCGCTCGCCTTGACGGCCGGGACCTTCTTGCCGGCCTTCAGCTTCACCATCCTGGGCCACCGCCTGTTTGAACGGCTGGTGCGAAATCCCACGATCCAGACCGTGCTGGATGGCGTGACGGCCGGCGTGGTGGGCTTGATCGCCGTCACCAGCGCCCAGATTATCTGGTCAGCGCTGCCGGCGTCCCTGCCGCACCTGGGACTCACTGGGCTGATCTTCGCCCTCGCCCTCGTGGTGCTCTATCGCTGGAAATCCAAACTGGCCGTGCTGGCGGTCGTGGTGGGCGCGGGCGTCCTCGGCACGCTCTCATTGCTTGTCTAGCGAGGAGGCGCCAAGGAACCACCGCAACCATTACAATCCCACGCCGTTCTTGCGTTCCAATCGTACCGCCCCTGGTTACAACGGCGAATTGCCGCGAGGCAAGGGCAGGGGCAGCAAGGTAGGCAAGGGCAGTGGTGGCAAGGTTGGAAGCGGCAGGGCCGGCAGCGGCGGCAAAGTGGGCAGTGGCAGCGTTGGCAACGGCGGCAAGGTTGGGAGCGGCAGGGTCGGCAGCGGCAAAATGGGCGTGCTGGTCGGCAGCGGCGTCGGCGAAGCCGCAGGCGTGTTGGCCGGCGTCGACGAAGCGACGGGCGTGCTGGTCGGGGAGGCCAGGCGGGTCGGGGTTGCCGACCGGGTGGGCGTGCTGGTGAAGGCCGGGGTTGGCATGGCGGAGGCCGTGCCGGCAGGCGTCGAGACCAACGATGGCGTGACCGTCGGCAGGCGCGGCGTGGCTGACGGCGCAAGGACCGGCGGCGTGGGGGAGCTTGTCCTGGTGGCGGTGGGGCGG
>DASWYJ010000155.1:0-18687 GCA_036405035.1 Burkholderiaceae bacterium | reverse complement strand
ACCGTGGCGCCGGCCTTGACGAAATCCTTGTACTTGTCGCGGAACTGCATGGCTTCCGTCGTGCAGCCGGGGGTGTTGTCTTTCGGGTAAAAATACAGCACCACGATCTTCCCGACGTGGGACTGGTTGGACACCTTGATGCCGCCCGTCGCATTGGCTTCGAATTCGGGGAGAGGTTTGTTGACAACGATTGCCATAGGGTCCAGTCTCTTGTGGTGATCTCGTTGGGGGGGCGGCACGGCAAACCGGCTCTGTAACCCTCGATTTTACCTCGAAACGACAATCACTCGCGGTGCAGGTCTTCGAGCAGCAATGCCGCGACCACGTTGCGGCCTTCTCCCGCCAGAATGTTGTAGGTCCGGCAGGCCGCAGGGGTATCCATGGTTTCCAGGCCCACGCGGCGGGCCATCAGGGGCTGGAGCCACTGCGCTTGCGGGAACCGGAGGGTGTGGCCGCTGCCAAAGATGACCAGTTCGGCCTCCAGCGCGGCAAGCTGCGCAAAATGGGCGGTGGTCAGGGCGGCAAAGCTGTCGCATTCCCAGTCCAGCCGCTGGCCACGGGAGCCGATGACCACGCTGCGGATGATTTTCTCGCCGGCCACACCAATCCATCCCGGCCCATAAGCCTGGATGGCCGGCGCGTCGAATTTGTCGGGTTGCAGCTTCATCGGGATTTCATAACTGTGGTCAAATTATAGGTTTTCCGCTCTTGCGCGCTGTGCGCGAGGTGCTGCGTTCGCCCCCGGAGGGACATTGAAAACCATCCAGAAATCCGCCAAGCTGGCCAACGTCTGCTACGACATCCGCGGCCCGATCATGGACCGCGCCCGCCAGATGGAGGACGAGGGCCAGAAGATCATCAAGCTCAACATCGGCAACCTCGCGGTGTTCGGTTTCGATTCGCCCGAAGAAATTCAGCAGGACATGATCCGCAACCTGCCCAATTCGGCCGGGTACTCGGATAGCAAGGGCATCTTTGCGGCGCGCAAGGCGGTGATGCACTACACCCAGCAGCAGGGCATCAAGGGCGTCACGCTGGATGACATCTACCTGGGCAACGGCGCCAGCGAACTGATCGTGATGGCCACCAACGGCCTGCTCGACGAAGGCGACGAACTACTGCTGCCGGCACCTGATTACCCGCTTTGGACGGCGGCGGCCAGCCTCTCAGGCGGCACGCCGGTGCACTATACCTGCGACGAGGCCAATGGCTGGATGCCCAATCTTGACGACATCCGCGCCAAGATCACGCCGCGCACCAAGGGCATCGTCGTCATCAACCCGAACAATCCGACCGGCGCGCTGTACTCCGATGAACTGCTGAAGAGCATCGTCGCCATCGCACGCGAGCACGGCCTGGTGATTCTGGCCGACGAGGTGTACGACAAGGTGCTGTACGACGGCGTCAGGCACACCGCCATCGGTTCGCTCAGCGAAGATGTGCTGACGCTGACCTTCAACTCGCTCTCCAAGAGCTACCGCTCCTGCGGTTACCGCGCGGGCTGGCTGGTGGTGTCGGGTGACAAGCGGCCGGCGCGCGACTACATCGAGGGCCTGAACATGCTCTCGAACATGCGGCTGTGCGCCAATGTGCCCGGCCAGTGGGCGATCCAGACCGCGCTCGGCGGGCACCAGAGCATCAATGAGCTGGTGGGCGAGGGGGGCAGGCTGCGACGCCAGCGCGACCTGGCCTATGAACTCATCACGGCCATTCCTGGCGTGACCTGTGTCAAGCCGACGGCGGCGCTCTACATGTTCCCGCGGCTGGATCCGGCGCTGTACCCCATCAAGGACGATGCGCAGTTCTTCCTGGAATTGCTGCAGGAAACGCGGGTCATGCTGGTGCAGGGCACCGGCTTCAACTGGCCGCAGCCCGACCATTTCCGCATCGTATTCCTGCCCCACGAAGACGACCTGCGCGAGGCCATTGGCCGGGTTGCGCGTTTCCTCGAAGGCTACCGCAACCGCCGCCACGCCTGATTTTTTCTGCCCCGGGGCTGAGGCCCGTTTTGAATCTGAAATTGTTGTCATGAAACCCATTCAAGTAGGCCTGCTCGGCATCGGCACCGTCGGAAGCGGCACCTTCAAGGTGCTGCAGCGCAACCAGGAAGAAATCAAGCGCCGCGCCGGCCGCGGCATTGCCATCACCATGGTGGCCGATCTCGATACGGACCGTGCGCGTGCCGTGGTGGGCAGCGGCGTGCAGGTGGTGGCCGACGCGCGCGAGGTCATCGCCAACCCCGACATCGATGTCGTCGTTGAACTCATTGGCGGCTACGGCATTGCCAAGGCACTGGTGCTCGACGCCATCGCCGCCGGCAAGCACGTGGTCACGGCCAACAAGGCGCTGCTGGCGGTGCACGGCACCGAGATCTTCGCCGCCGCGCACAAAGAGGGTGTGATGGTCGCCTTCGAGGCAGCGGTCGCAGGTGGCATTCCCATCATCAAGGCGCTGCGCGAAGGCCTGACCGCCAACAGCATCCAGTGGGTGGCCGGCATCATCAACGGCACCACCAACTTCATCCTCAGCGAGATGCGCGACAAGGGCCTGGACTTCAGCGTGGTGCTGAAAGAGGCGCAGCGCCTGGGCTATGCCGAGGCCGATCCCACCTTCGACATCGAGGGCGTGGACGCCGCACACAAGGCCACGCTGATGAGCGCCATCGCGTTCGGCATTCCGGTGCAGTTCGACAAGGCCTATGTGGAAGGCATCACCCAGCTCGGCGCGCAGGACATCCAGTACGCCGAGCAGCTCGGCTACCGCATCAAGCTGCTGGGCATCGCCAAGCGGCGCGAGGGTGCATCGAGCGGCATCGAGCTGCGCGTGCATCCCAGCCTGGTGCCCGCCAAGCGGCTGATCGCCAATGTGGAAGGCGCGATGAACGCGGTCATGGTGCACGGCGACGCTGTTGGCACCACGCTGTACTACGGCAAAGGCGCCGGCAGCGAGCCCACCGCCAGCGCGGTGATTGCCGATCTGGTCGACATCGCCCGCCTGCACGACGCCAGCGCCGAACAGCGCGTGCCGCACCTGGCCTTCCAGCCCGATGCGATGAGTGATTTGCCGGTGCTGCCGATGAGCGAGGTGGTGACCAGCTACTACCTGCGCTTGCGGGTGGCCGACCAGGCTGGCGTGCTGGCGCGCGTAACCGGCATCCTGGCCGACGCCGGCATCAGCATCGACGCGGTGCTGCAGCGCGAGGCGCGCGAGGTCGGCGGCGAGGGCTCGACCCAGACCGACGTCATCATCCTCACGCACGACACCCGCGAGGGCACGATGAATACCGCGATCGCGCTGATGCAGGGCCTGCCCACCGTGCTCGCCCCGATCACGCGCATCCGCAAGGAAGAACTGGCGTGAACTACCTCAGTACCCGCGGCCACCCGGACCGCAAGCGCTTCTGCGAAATCCTGCTGGAAGGCCTGGCGCCCGATGGCGGCCTGTACCTGCCGGAGCACTACCCGCAGGTCGATGCGGCCACGCTGGCGCGCTGGCGCGGCCTGCCGTATGCGGAGCTGGCGTTCGAAATCCTGTCGCTCTACATCGACGACATTCCCGCGGCCGACCTGCGTGCGCTCTGCCACAAGACCTACACCGCCACGGTGTTCGGCACTGCCGCCATCGTGCCGCTGAAGAAGCTGGAAGCGGGTGTCTACCTCGAAGCCCTGTCCAACGGCCCGACGCTGGCCTTCAAGGACATGGCGATGCAGCTGCTGGGCAACCTGTTCGAATACGAACTGGCCCGCCGCGGCGAAGAGCTCAACATTCTTGGCGCCACCTCGGGCGATACCGGCAGCGCCGCCGAATACGCGATGCGCGGCAAGCGGGGCGTGCGGGTGTTCATGACCTCGCCGAACGGCCGCATGAGCCCCTTCCAGCAGGCGCAGATGTTCAGCCTGCAGGACGCCAACATCCACAACCTCGCCATTGATGGCGTGTTCGACGACTGCCAGGACATCGTCAAGGCCGTCTCCAACGATCTCGCGTTCAAGCGCCGCTACAAGATCGGCACCGTCAACTCCATCAATTGGGCGCGGCTGCTGGCCCAGGTGGTGTACTACTTCGCCGGCTATTTCTACGCCACGGAAAACGACGGCCAGCAAGTCGATTTCACGGTCCCGAGCGGCAACTTCGGCAACGTCTGCGCCGGCCATGTCGCGCGCATGATGGGCCTGCCGATTGGCAAGCTGGTGGTTGCCACCAATGAGAACGACGTGCTCGACGAGTTCTTCCGCACCGGCGTGTACCGCGTGCGTGGCAGTGCCGACACGCATGAAACCTCCAGCCCGTCCATGGACATCTCCAAGGCCTCCAACTTCGAGCGCTTCGTGTTCGACCTGCTGGGGCGTGATGCCACGCGCGTGCGTGACCTGTTCGGCGCGCAGCTGTCGTCGCCCGGCTGGTTTGATCTGCATGCGGATGCGGCCTTTGCGCAGGCCGCCACGCAGTACGGCTTCGCCAGCGGAAAGAGCACCCACGCCGACCGGCTCGCCACCATCCGCGACACCCATGCGCGGTTCGGCGTGATGGTCGATACCCATACGGCGGATGGCCTGAAGGTGGCGCGCGCGCACCTGCGGGTCGGTACCCCCATGGTGGTGCTGGAGACCGCATTGCCCATCAAGTTCGCCGCCACGATTGTCGAGGCGCTCGGCCATGAGCCGGATCGCCCGCCGCAGTTCGAAGGCATTGAGGCGCTGCCCAAACGGGTGCAGGTCATGCCGGCCGATGCAGAGCAGGTCAAGGCCTACATTGCCGCACACTGCGGCTGACGCGGGTGGGGCACGGTTTCCAGATGAAAATCAGGCCTTGGCCAGCATCAACGCTATCAAGTTTGCTCCTGAATAAATAGCAATCAGGAAAAATGACAATGCGGGTTGTGGGCTTTGCGGGGTACTCGGGTTCCGGAAAAACCACGCTGGTGGAAGCGCTGATCCCGCGGTTGCGGCTGCGGGGGCTGCGGGTATCGGTTGTCAAGCATGCCCACCATGATTTCGACATCGACCACCCCGGCAAGGACACCGCGCGCCCCCGTGCAGCCGGTGCGTTCGAGGTGGTGGTCGCGTCCGACCAGCGGCTCGCGCTGATGCGTGAATTCGAGGTGCCCGCCCAGCTTTCGGTGCACCACCTGATCGCCGAACTGTACGACGGGGTGGATTGGGTGCTGGTCGAAGGTTTCAAGTCCAGCGATGTGCTGAAGATCGAGGTTTGGCGGCCCGGTGCCGGCAAGCCCGCCCGCTACCCGGACGACGACTTCATCGTTGCCATCGCCACCGATGCACCGGATCAGCTGCCTGCCCCCACCCAGCGCCCGGTGCTGGACCTGAACAACCCCGATGCGCTCGCCGGCTGGCTCGTGGACAATCAGGACCGATTCGAATACCGCCCAGAGTTGTACGCATGAACACCGCTTCCCCTCCGCCCGCCCCCCGCGCGCCGCTCAAGCCGCTGGATGAGGCGCAATCCGAACTGTTGGCCTTTGCCGCCCCGCTGGCGCGCGTGGAGACCGTTTCCACCTTCGACGCCGATGGCCGTGTGCTGGCGCAGGAAGTGGTGTCGGCGCTGCAGGTGCCACCGCAGGACAACAGCTCGATGGACGGCTACGCGCTGCGCTGCGCCGATGTGGCCGCTGCCACGGACGGCGGCCTGGTGGTGTCGCAGCGCATCCCGGCGGGCAGCCACGGCAGCCCGCTGCAGCCGGGCACCGCCGCCCGCATCTTCACCGGTGCGCCCGTACCCGAAGGCGCCGATGCCATCGTGATGCAGGAAGACTGCGAAACGCTGGAGCCCGCCGCCGATGGCCGCGCCCGCATCCGCGTGCGCCAGCTGCCGGAGCCCGGCCAGTGGATACGCCGCGCCGGCGAAGACGTGACCCGTGGCGCCGTGGTGCTGGCCCAGGGCCTGCGGCTGGGCCCGGCTGCGCTGGGCCTGGCGGCCAGCATTGGCCTGCCGGCGCTGCAGGTGGTGGGCCGGCCCCGCGTGGCGCTGTTCTCCACCGGAGACGAACTGGTGATGCCTGGCGACGTACCGCCCGAGGCCATGCCACCCGGCGCCATCTACAACTCCAACCGTTTTTTCCTGCGCGCGCTGCTGCTGCGCATGGGCTGCGACGTGACCGACCTCGGCATCGTGCCCGACCGGCTCGACGCCACCGTGGCCGCCTTGCGCAGCGCCAGCGAACACCACGACCTGATCCTCACCAGCGGCGGGGTGTCGGTGGGGGAGGAAGACCATATCAAGCCGGCGGTGCAGTCGCTGGGCCAGCTCAACCTGTGGCAGATCGCGATGAAACCCGGCAAGCCGTTTGCGTACGGCCGCATTGGTGAAGGTTCTGGCGCATCCCACTTCATCGGCCTGCCGGGCAACCCGGTGTCGAGTTTCGTGACCTTCCTGCTTCTGGTGCGGCCTTTCCTGCTCAAGCTGCAGGGCGTGGCCGCGCTGGCGCCCACCGCGCGGGCGCTGCCTGCGCACTTCAGCTGGGCGCGGCCCGACAAGCGCCGCGAGTTCCTGCGGGTGCGGCGCAATGCCGAGGGCGGTGTCGAGCTGTTCCCCAACCAGAGTTCCGGTGTGCTGACCTCGGCTGTCTGGGGCGATGGGGTGGTCGACAACCCGCCGGGCCGGGCCATTGCGCCGGGGGATGTGGTGCAGTTCTTTTCGTTTGCCGAGTTGTTGTCATGAAAATCACGGTGAAGTATTTCGCGTCAATCCGCGAGGCGGTGGGGCAGGGCAGCGAGCAGGTCGACACCACCGCCGCCAGCCTGCAGGCGCTGCGCGACGAACTCATTGCCCGCGGCGGCGACTATGCCGACAGCCTGGCCCGCGGCAAGGCCGTGCGGGTGGCGCTGAACCAGGTCATGAGCGACGAAGCCGCGCTGCTGGCCGACGGCAGCGAAGTGGCGTTTTTCCCACCCGTCACCGGAGGTTGAGCCATGACCGAGCGCGTCACCATCCAGACCCAGGATTTCAACCTCAGCGACGAGATTGCCGCGCTGCGGGCCGGCGACAAGCGGGTGGGCGCGGTGTGCAGTTTCATTGGCACGGTGCGCGACCGCAACGACGGCAGCACCGTGACCACCATGGAGCTGGAGCATTACCCCGGCATGACGGAACGCTCCATCGAGGCCATGATCGACGCGGCACACCAGCGCTTCGATATTTTCGGTGCCCGGGTCATCCACCGCGTGGGGCTGCTGCAGCCACTCGACCAGGTGGTGATGGTGGCCGTCACGTCGGCGCACCGGGGCGAGAGCTTCCAGGCCTGCGAATTCCTGATGGACTACCTGAAAACCCAGGCCCCTTTCTGGAAGAAGGAAGAAACGCCTGCCGGTGCGCGCTGGGTCGATGCCCGGGTCAGTGACGATGCGGCGCTGTCGCGCTGGGGCATTGCGGCACGCAACGCCTGATCCGGTGGCCCGGCAGGCGGCAACGCAGCGGGGTCAGTTCAGGTATTTGGGCTTGTCCATGGGCAGGGCGCCGTCGGCCACGCTCGTTGGGGCCGGGGTGCTGAGGGGCCATTCCGACGTGGTGAGCGCTGTTCCCAGCAAATGCAGCAGCCCATGCATCAACTGGGGCTGGAGCGCGATCTTGAAGCCCCGCGGATTGGTGGTTTCGGGCAGTTTTTCCTCAAACGCGATTTCCAGCTTGCCGGGGCCGCGTGCCTTCATCCGCACTTCCGTCACCAGCAGGGGTTCGGCACCCAGCGGCAGCTTGGCCTCGCCCTTCTTGAATGGCGTCTTGAAATCGGCGCTCTTCAGTGTTTCTTCTTTTTTCAGTTCAGCCAGCAGCTGCTTGGATTGTTCGCTGTTGTCGGCTAGCGCCGTGCGGCTGGCTTCCAGATCGGCTGCCGCCTTGCCCAGATGGGGAAGCAGGCTCCGCAGCAGGCGCTGGGTCAGCCACAGCCTGAGCTCCTCGCCGGCGGTGGTGTTGATGCGTACCAGGATGCGGTCGTGCTCGCGTGCGTAACTGACGGAGAGTTGGTGGATATCCATTCCGGCCATTCTAGGGAACCTCTGCAAAACCCCACCCGGGTCATGCATCCCCAGGATCGGGTGGGGTTGCGCCGCACTTTTTCCGGCCGGGTGCACGGCCATTGCGGGCTTGAACTCCGGGTGCCGGACCCCAGCTAAGGCCTATTCGGAGATTACTGATGCGCCTCGAAAAACTCACCACAAAATTCCAGGAAGCCCTGAGCGACGCCCAGACGCTGGCGCTCGGCAATGACAACGCCTCCATCGAGCCGGCCCACGTGCTGTTTGCGATGCTGCGGCAGCAGGACGGCCCGCGCGCCCTGCTGGAGCGCGCCGGCATTAACCTCGGCGGGCTCGCGCTGGGCGCCGAAGCCCTCATCAAGAAGCTGCCGCAGGTGCAGGGCCAGGAGCAGATATCGGTCAGCCGCGATACGGTGGGCCTGTTGCAGGGCGCCGAGAAGGAAGCCATCAAGCGCGGTGACCAGTTCGTGGCCAGCGAGCTGTTCCTGCTGGCGCTGGCCGACAACAAGGGGGACCTGGGCAAGATGGCCAAGGAGCAGGGCCTGACCCGCAAGTCGCTGGAGGCCGCCATCGATGCGGTGCGGGGTGGCCAGAACGTGGACAACGCCAACCCCGAAGGCCAGCGCGAAGCGCTGAAGAAATACTGTCTCGACTTGACCGAGCGCGCCCGCATCGGCAAGCTGGACCCGGTGATCGGCCGCGACGACGAGATCCGCCGCGCCATCCAGGTGCTGCAGCGTCGCACCAAGAACAACCCGGTGCTCATCGGTGAACCCGGCGTGGGCAAGACCGCCATCGTGGAAGGCCTGGCTCAGCGCATCGTCGCCGGCGAGGTGCCCGAATCGCTGAAAGGCAAGCGCGTGCTGAGCCTGGACATGGCCGCATTGCTGGCCGGTGCCAAGTTCCGCGGCGAATTCGAGGAGCGGCTCAAGACCGTGCTGAACGAACTCGCCAAGGACGCTGGCCAGACCATCGTGTTCATCGACGAACTGCACACCATGGTGGGCGCCGGCAAGGCCGACGGCGCCATGGACGCCGGCAACATGCTCAAGCCGGCGCTGGCGCGCGGCGAGCTGCACTGCGTAGGCGCGACCACGCTGGACGAATACCGCAAGTACATCGAGAAGGATGCTGCGCTGGAGCGCCGTTTCCAGAAGATCATCGTCGGCGAGCCGAGTGTGGAAGCCACCATCGCCATCCTGCGTGGCCTGCAGGAGAAATACGAGGTGCACCATGGCGTGCAGATCACCGACCCGGCCATCGTGGCTGCGGCGGAGCTGAGCCAGCGCTACATCACCGACCGTTTCCTGCCCGACAAGGCCATCGATCTGATCGACGAGGCCGCATCCAAGATCAAGATCGAGCTGGACTCCAAGCCCGAGGTCATGGACAAGCTCGACCGCCGGCTGATCCAGCTGCAGATCGAGCGCGAGGCGGTACGCCGCGAGAAGGACGAAGCCTCGCAGAAGCGGTTTGCGCTGATCGAGGAAGAGATCGTCAAGCTGCAGAAGGAGATTTCCGATCTGGATGAAATCTGGCAGAACGAGAAGGCCCAGGCGCTGGGCTCCAAGGACGTGCTGGAGGAGATCGACCGCATCAATTCGCAGATCGAGGACTTCACCCGCCGGGGTGATTTCAACAAGGTGGCCGAGCTGCAGTACGGCAAGCTGCCGGAGCTGAAGAAGCGCCTGCAGCAGGCGCAGGAGAGCGAAGACCAGAAGGGCGTGGGCAGCGCCCCCAAGCTGCTGCGCACCCAGGTCGGCGCCGAGGAAATTGCCGAAGTGGTGGCGCGCGCCACCGGAATTCCGGTCGCCAAGCTGATGCAGGGCGAGCGCGACAAGCTGCTGCTGATGGAAAACAAGCTGCATGAGCGCGTAGTGGGGCAAGACGAAGCCATTGCCGCGGTTGCCAACGCGATCCGCCGCTCGCGCTCGGGCCTCAGTGACCCGAACCGGCCAACCGGCTCCTTTCTGTTCCTCGGGCCTACCGGCGTTGGCAAGACCGAGCTGTGCAAGGCGCTCGCCGGTTTTCTGTTCGACAGCGAGGACCACCTGATCCGCATCGACATGAGCGAGTTCATGGAGAAGCATTCGGTGGCCCGGCTGATCGGCGCGCCACCCGGCTACGTGGGCTACGAGGAGGGCGGCCACCTGACCGAGGCCGTGCGGCGCAAGCCCTACAGCGTGCTGCTGCTCGACGAAGTGGAGAAGGCCCACCCGGACGTGTTCAATGTGCTGCTGCAGGTGCTGGACGATGGCCGGCTCACCGACGGTCAGGGGCGCACGGTGGATTTCAAGAACACGGTGATCGTGATGACGAGCAACATTGGCTCCCACCTGATCCAGGCCATGGTGGGCCAGGACTCCGAAGACATCAAGGACGCGGTATGGGGCGAGCTGAAGAACCACTTCCGGCCCGAGTTCCTGAACCGCATCGACGAAACCGTGGTGTTCCACGCACTGGATGCCCAGCACATCGAGGCGATTGCCGCCATCCAGCTGCAGGTGTTGCAGCAGCGGCTCGCGCGGCTGGACCTGCAGCTCGATGTGTCACCCGCAGCGATGGCCGAACTGGCCAAGGTGGGGTTCGATCCGCTGTTTGGTGCACGGCCGCTGAAACGGGCCATCCAGCAGCGCATCGAGAACCCGCTGTCGAAGCTGCTGCTGGAAGGCCGGTTCGTGCCGAAGGATGTGATTCCGGTGGATGTCGACCCCATCCTGGCGCCTGGCCAGTTCACCTTCGGCCGCACGGTGCATTGACTCCGCGCGGGCCCCATGAAAAAAGCCGCCTGTCGCAAGACAGGCGGCTTTTTGCTGGAACCGGGGTGCGTGTGCTTATTTCTTCAGCGACAGGATCCAGGCCACCAGTTTCTTGGCTTCGGCATCGCTGACCTGCGGGTTGGCCGGCATGGGTACGGGGCCCCAGACGCCGGAGCCACCCTTCAGCACCTTGCCGGCCAGCTTGTCCGCGGCGTCCTTCTGGCCGGCGTACTTGGCGGCCACGTCCTGGAAGCCGGGGCCCACGAGTTTCTTGTCGACGGCGTGGCAGGCCAGGCAATTCTTTTCGGTGGCGAGTTTCTGGTCGGCGAGCGCCGGGCCTGCAATGGCCGTGAGCGCGGCGAGGGCGATCAGGAAGCGTTTCATGGATGTACCTTTTCAGTGGAGTTGCTGTAAGCTCAACGAAATTGTAGCGACCGGCGTTGACAGGTGGATTCCCGTATATGACGGGGAGGTAAAGCCCAGGAGGCGATGGATGTTTTTTATGCTGTTGGGCGTGCTGCTGGCGGCCCTGAAGTATTTCGAGGTCGGTTTTGTGGCGGGCTGGAGCTGGTGGTGGGTGCTGGCCCCGTTTGCCGTCGCCTTTGTCTACTGGGAAGTCATCGACCCCTATTTCGGCATCACCAAGAAGCGTGCTGCACGGACCATCGACGCGCGCAAGAAGGCCCGCATCCAGAAGCTGCGCGAAGCCAACCACCCCCATTTGCGCAAATCGCGCCCCAAATGAAAAACGCCCCTGGCCAGCGGCCAGTGGGCGTTTTGTGCTCCATAAAATGTAGCAAATGGGCACTGCTGGTGCCCATGCCAGGGCTCAATAGTCGTCGAGCACCGCTCCCTTGCTGGCGCTGGAGGCATTGAAGGCGAACTTCGCCTGCACGCCGCGGGTGTAGCGCGGCGCGGGAGCGGTCCAGCCTTCGCGCCGCTTGGCGAGTTCGGCGTCGCTCACGTTCAGCTGCAGCAGCAGCTGGCGGGAATCGATGGTGATGCTGTCACCTTCTTTTACAAATGCGATGGTGCCGCCCGCCGCCGCTTCCGGCGCCACATGGCCCACCACCATGCCCCAGGTGCCACCGGAGAAGCGGCCGTCGGTGATCAGGCCCACGCTTTCGCCCAGGCCGGCGCCGATCAGCGCACCGGTGGGGGCCAGCATTTCCGGCATGCCGGGGCCGCCCTTGGGGCCCAGGTAGCGCAGCACCATCACGTCGCCGGCCTTGATCTGGCCGGCCAGGATGGCCTTCAGCGCCGACTGCTCGTCGTCGAAGCAGCGCGCCGGACCGGTCATCACCGGGTTCTTCAGGCCGGTGATCTTGGCCACCGCGCCTTCGGGGCTCAGGTTGCCCTTCAGGATGGCCAGGTGGCCCTGGGCGTAGATCGGGTTGCTGATGGGGCGGATCACGTCCTGGTCGGCACGCGGCTCGTCGGGCACTTCCTTCAGCGTCTCGGCCACGGTCTGACCGGAGATGGTCAGGCAGTCGCCGTGCAGCAGGCCGGCGTTCAGCAGCACCTTCATCACCTGCGGAATGCCGCCGGCGCGGTGCAGGTCCACCGCCAGGTATTTGCCGCTGGGCTTCAGATCGCACAGCACCGGCGTCTTCACGCGGATGCGCTCGAAGTCGTCGATGGACCATTCCACGCCGGCTGCGTGGGCGATGGCCAGGAAGTGCAGCACCGCGTTGGTCGAGCCACCGGTGGCCATGATGACCGCCACCGCGTTTTCGATGGCCTTCTTGGTCACGATGTCGCGCGGCTTGATGTCCTTCTTGATGGCCTCGATCAGCACCTTGGCCGATTCCCTGGCCGAGTTCAGCTTCTCGTCGTGCGGGTTGGCCATGGTGCTGGAGTAGGGCAGCGACACGCCCAGCGCCTCGAAGGCACTGGACATGGTGTTGGCGGTGTACATGCCGCCGCAGGAGCCGGTGCCGGGAATGGCGCGCTTCTCGATTTCCAGCAGGTCGTGGTCGCTCAGGTTGCCGGCGGCGTTCTGGCCCACGGCCTCGAACACGCTGACGATGTTCAGGTCCTGGCCCTGGTAGCGGCCCGGCAGGATGGTGCCGCCGTAGACGTAGATGGCGGGCACGTTGGCACGCAGCATGCCCATCAGGCCGCCGGGCATGTTCTTGTCGCAGCCGCCGACCACCACCACGCCGTCCATCCACTGGCCCTGCACGCAGGTTTCCACGCAGTCGCTGATGACTTCACGCGACACCAGCGAGTACTTCATGCCTTCAGTGCCCATGGCCATGCCGTCGGAGATGGTGGGCGTGCCGAAGATCTGCGCGTTGCCACCGGCTTCCTCGATGCCGGCCACGGCGGCGTCGGCCAGCTTCTGCAGGCCGGAGTTGCAGGGGGTGATGGTGCTGTGGCCGTTGGCCACGCCCACCATGGGCTTCTTGAAATCACCTTCCTGGTAGCCCATGGCGTAGTACATCGAGCGGTTGGGCGCGCGCGACTTGCCCTCGGTGATGTTCTTGCTGCGGGAATTGATGGCGATCGACTTGGTTTCCATGGTGTTTTTCAGTGGGTTGGAGCGAAACAGCGCAGAGTATGCGCCGTTTCAATTCGTGCCTCCAATCTATTTTTCATGATCAATTAATATGTATTGCATATGAATGAGCCAGTTATCGAACTCCGTTTGTGGCGCCAGTTCGTGGCGGTGGCCGAAGAGTTGCACTTCGGCCGCGCCGCCGTGCGCCTGCACATGACCCAGCCGCCCCTGACCCAGGCCATTGCCGCGCTCGAGGGCCTGCTGCAGGTGCGGCTGTTCGACCGCACCAAGCGCAGCGTGCGGCTCACGCCCGCCGGTGCGGTGCTGTTGCCGGCCGCCCGCGAACTGCTGGAGCGTGCCCGCGGCCTGCCCGCGCAGGCCCGGGCCGCCGCTGCGGGCGAGTTGGGCCGGCTGCGGCTGGCGTTCGTGTCGACCGTGGGATTCGCCCAGCTGCCGCAGTGGGTGCGCGCCTTCCGCGAGCGGCATGCCGGGGTGCTGCTGGAATTGATCGAGGCCACCGGCGACGTGCAGCTTGCCGCGCTGCAGCGGGGCGAAATCGACGCCGGTTTTCTGTTGCACTCGCCGGGTTTTGCCCCGGCCGGCATGGCGCACCTGCCGGTGGCGAGCGAGCCGCTGGTGCTGGCCGTGCCGGACCACCATGCGTTTGCCACCGCACCAGGCCTGGACTGGGCCGCCGTGCTGGGCGAGCCGCTGGTGATGTTCCCGCGCCGCATCCTGCCGTCGCTGCACGACGCAGTGTTTGGCCTGTACCACGCGGCCGGCCGTTCGCCGCAGGTGGTGCAGGAGGCCATCCAGATGCAGACCATCGTCAATCTCGTGTCGGCCGGGCTGGGGGTGGCCTGGGTGCCGCAGAGCGTGCGGCAGTTCCAGCGGGTCGGTGTGGTGTACCGCGAAGTGGCACCGCGCCGCGGCATGGCGGCGCCGGCTTGCGAAACCAGCCTGGTTTGGCCGGCCGAAGGCGCGGGGGCTCCGCTGGCCCGCTTCGTGGAATGCGTGCGGGAGGTGGTGGCTGCGTGACACCGCCAACCGTACTGGCGCAGGCACAATAAGCGCCATGCTGACCCATCCCCAATTCGACCCGATCGCCCTGCAGCTTGGCCCGGTGGCGGTGCACTGGTATGGTCTGACCTACCTGGCCGCCTTTGCGCTGGCCATGTGGGCCGGCCTGCGGCGTATCCGCCATGAGCCGTTTGCTTCCACCCAGGCGCCGCAGCCATGGACTCCGCGCGATTTCGAGGACCTGCTGTTTGCTGCCGTGCTGGGGGTGATCGTCGGCGGGCGTCTGGGCTACTGCCTGTTCTACAAGCCTGGCTACTACGCCGCCCATCCGTTGGAGATCTTTGCCATCTGGACCGGCGGCATGAGTTTTCATGGTGGCCTGCTGGGCGTGATTGCCGCCATGGTGTGGTTTGCCCGGACCCGCCAGCGCAGCCTCTGGCAGGTGGCCGATTGCGTGGCGCCCTGCGTGCCGCTGGGCCTGGCCTGCGGGCGCGTGGGCAACTTCATCAATGGTGAGCTGTGGGGCCGCTTCGCGCCGGCCGACCTGCCGTGGGGCATGGTGTTCCCGCAAAGCGGCTCGACCCTGCCGCGCCACCCGTCGCAGGTGTACCAGTTCCTGCTGGAAGGGCTGCTGCTGTTCGTGCTGCTGTGGCTGTATGCACGCAAGCCGCGCCCCGAGGGCCGGGTGGCGGCGCTTTTCCTGATCGGCTATGGTGTGTTCCGCTTCATTGCCGAGTTCTTCCGCGAACCGGACAGCTTTCTCGGCCTGCTGGCGCTGGGCATGAGCATGGGCCAGTGGCTGTGTTTGCCGATGGTGGTTTTCGGGTTCTGGCTGTGGGGCCGCAACGGCACCGCGGCCCAGACCACCCGCTGAGTCCCCCCCTCGACCGGGCGCAGATCCGGCATTTGTTCAACCCAAGGAGACTGGCATGCATGTTCCCCCGCGCTATCCCATCCTGAATCGCCGTACGCTGCTGCAATGGGCCGGAGCCGGCGCCACCTGCTGGGCCGGTGGCGCCCAGGCCCAGACCGGCCCCTGGCCCGCCAAACCGGTGACGCTGGTGGTGCCATTTCCAGCGGGCGGCGGTACCGATGCCTTTGCCCGGCCCCTGTCGGCCCACTTTTCCAAGCTGACCGGCAAGCAACTGGTCATCGACAACCGTGGCGGCGCTGGCGGCACGCTCGGCGCGGGCATTGCGGCCAAGGCCGTACCCGACGGCTACAGCCTGTTCATGGGGGCGGTGCACCATGCCATTGCGCCGGCGATGTACCCCCGGCTCGACTACGACATCGAGAAGGACTTCGTGCCGCTGCTGCTGGTGGCCAACGTGCCGCAGGTGGTGGTGGTCAATCCCCGGCGGGTGCCGGGTGATCTCAAGGGCATGCTGGAGCAGGTGCGCAAAAACCCGGGCCAGCTCAACTACGGCTCTGCCGGTGCCGGCACTTCGCACCACCTGGCGGGCGAGCTGTTCAAGCAGCAGACCAAGACCTTCATCACCCACATTCCGTACCGCGGCGCGGGCCCGGCGCTGCAGGACCTGATCGCCGGCAATGTGGACATGATGTTCGATGGCCTGGGCTCGTCGGCCGCACACATCAAGGGTGGCCGCATCCGTGCGCTCATGGTGTCGGGCAACAAGCGCAACGCCGCCTTCCCGGACGTGCCGTGCGCCGCCGAAGTGGGCCTGCCCGACTACACCGTCACCACCTGGTACGGATTGTGGGCACCCAAGGGCACCCCGGCCGATGTGCAGGCGCGCATCGTCGAGGAAATGCACCGTGCGCTGGCCAGCGACGAGCTCAAGGCCATCTGGGCCAGCAACGGTGCCGAGGTGGGCAACCTCAATCCGGCGCAGTTCGGCAGCTTTGTCTCCGCCGAAATCCGGCGCTGGGCGGCGGTGGTCAAGGCCTCCGGCGCCAAGCTCGAATAAACCCCACCACCAATCCAGAGGACCATGGCAGGAGCAATCAGGCTGGAGCAGCAGGGCGCGCTCGCATTCGTCACCATCACCCACCCGGGCCGGCTCAACGCGATGTCGCGTGCCATGTGGCGCGAACTGCGCGCGGTTTTCACTGGGCTGCAGCACGACAGCGCATTGCGCTGCGTGGTGGTGCGCGGCGAGGGCGGGCAGTTCTGCGCGGGCGGCGACATTTCCGAGTACCCGGCGTTCCGTTTCGACGAGGCGTCGCTGCGCGACTTCCATGAAAACGATGTCTGGGGTGGCCTGCAGGCCATGCTCGACTGCGACCTGCCGCTGGTCGCCCAGATCGAGGGCAATTGCATGGGCGCCGGCATGGAAATCGCCAGTTGTTGTGATCTGCGCCTGGCCGGCAGCTCAGCGAAGTTCGGTGCGCCGATTGCCCGACTGGGCTTTCCGATGGCACCGCGCGAAGCCGCGCTGGTGGCCGGCGCCGCTGGCGCGCTCACCGCGCGCGAAATGCTGCTGGCCGCTGCCGTGCTCGGTGCGGCGGACATGCAAACCCGCGGCTTCCTGAACCGGGTGCTGGACGATGCGAGCGTGGCCGCCGAGGCGCTGGCCACCGCGTCGCGCATCGCCAGCCTGGCGCCGGGCGCTGCGCGCCTCAACAAACAGACATTCCGGGCATTAAATCCGGCCCTGGCCAGCGTGAAATATAGCGAATGCGCTTCTGATTCAATAGCAAACCCGTTGACCAATGCCTACGGCTACGCCGCCAGCGACGAACACCGCGAAGGCATCGCCGCTTTTCTGGCCAAACGCAAACCCGCTTTCCAGACACCATGACCGCCGCTTCCCACAACCTTTATGCCGCGCTGCGCGCGGCTTTCCCGGCCGACCTCGACACGGTGGCCGTCGAAACCGACAACGGCCTGTGCTACAGCTGGCACGACATCGAACGCGCCAGCGCCAAGCTGGCCAACCTGCTGCAGTCGCTGGCGCTGCAGCCCGGCGCGCGCATCGCGGTGCAGGTGGAAAAATCGGTCGAGGCCATGCTGCTGTACCTGGCCACGCTGCGTGCCGGCTATGTGTTCCTGCCACTCAACACCGCCTACCAGAGCGGCGAGATCGGTTATTTCATCGGCAACGCCGAACCGGAGGTGGTGGTTTGCACCCGGCGCAACTTCGGCTGGGTCAGCAAGCTGGCCTTCCAGGCCGGTACCCGCCATGTGTTCACGCTGGACGACGACCGCACCGGCTCGCTGCTGGAGCGTGCCGCGCACATGCCGGACAGCCACACCGTGCTGCCGCGCCAGCTTGACGACCTGGCCGCCATCCTCTACACCAGCGGCACCACCGGGCGCAGCAAGGGCGCGATGCTGACGCACGGCAACCTGCTGTCGAACGCGCAGGTGCTGCAGCGCTACTGGGGCTGGGCCCCGGGCGACGTGCTGGTCCACGCGCTGCCCATCTTCCATGTGCACGGCCTGTTCGTGGCCATCCACGGTGCTCTGCTCAATGGCAGCAAGATGCTCTGGTTCGCGAAGTTCGAGCCGAAGCGGGTGCTGGAGGCCATGCCCCGCGCCACCGTGTTCATGGGCGTGCCCACGCTGTACGTGCGGCTGCTGCAGGAGCCGGGCCTGAACCGGGAAGTGGCGCAGCACATGCGGCTTTTCATTGCCGGCTCGGCGCCGCTGCTGATCGAAACCTTCACCTCCTGGCAGCAGCGCACCGGCCACACCATCCTGGAGCGCTACGGCATGAGCGAGACCATCATGCTCACCTCCAATCCCTACACCGGCGGCGAGCGGCGCGGCGGCACGGTCGGGCTGCCGCTGCCCGGCGTGCAGCTGCGCGTGCGCAACGCGCACGGCGTGGATTGCGCGGTGGGGCAGATTGGTGGCATCGAGGTGAAGGGCCCCAATGTGTTCCGCGGCTACTGGCGCATGCCGGAGAAAACCGCCGAGGAGTTCACCACCGACCTGTTCTTCAAAACGGGCGACGTGGGGCTGGTCGACGCCGCCGGTTACGTCACCATCGTCGGCCGCAGCAAGGACCTGATCATCAGCGGCGGCTACAACGTCTACCCCGCCGAGATCGAAGGCGTGATCAACGAGCTACCCGGCGTGGCCGAGAGCGCCGTGGTGGGTGTGCCCCATCCGGACTTTGGCGAGGTGGGGGTGGCGGTGGTGGTGCCGCGGCCCGGTACCACCGTGGAGGGCGAGTTGATCCTCTCCACGCTGAAGGCCACGCTGGCCAACTTCAAGGTGCCCAAGCGCTGCTTTGTGGTGGCCGATCTGCCGCGCAACACCATGGGCAAGGTGCAGAAGAACCTGCTGCGCGCCGAACACCAGGCGCTGTTCACCTGACCTGTGCAACTGCGCGGGCGGGCCTCAGCTGGTCAGCCCTTTCCAGAGCATGTAGGCGGCCAGCAGGTACAGCACGCAGGCAAACACCCGCTTGAGCTTTTTCACCGGCAGCTGGTGTGCGGCCTTCGC